>NZ_JBFTZN010000242.1:0-11876 GCF_056406775.1 Allobosea sp. P1_A7 | reverse complement strand
GGGTTGATCACGGTGATCTTCTACAATCACCCCTCGACCACGAACGCGACCCTGCTCTTCAGGGCCGTGCCGATCATGCCGGAGAACAGGGGAAAGGTCGCCGAGGTCTTTGTCGGGCTCAGCGGCAGGGTTGAAAAAGGAATGCCCCTCTTCCGCCTCGACAGCAGCGAGCAGGAAGCGGCGGCCGAGACCGCCCGCCGCAGGATTGCCGAAGCAGAAGCTGCGCTTGCCGTCGCGCGGTCCGACCTTGCCTCGAGTGAATCGAAGACCCAGGAGGCGAGAAGCGACCTCCAGCAGGCGCAGGATKAATTGCGGACCAAGCAGGAATTGATGCGACGGAACGCGAATGTCGTCGCGCAGCGTGAGATCGAGAGGCTGGAGGTCCGTGTCGCCGGCCGAGAAGCCGCCTTGAACTCGGCGACCGCGGCGCACGATACCGCACAGATCCGGATCTCGACGCTGCTGCCGGCGCAGAAGGAAAGTGCTCAGGCGGCCCTGGCTTTGGCCCAGATCGATATCGACAAGACCCTGATCAAAGCCGGCTTCACCGGTCGCGTCGAACAATTTGCGCTTCGTGCCGGCGATCTCGTCAACCCGAACATGCGCGCGGGCGGCGTCCTGATCCCCGAGGAGGCCGGGCGCTCCTCGTTGCAGGCGGGCTTCTCCCAGATCGAGGCGCAGATCATGAAGGTGGGCATGGTTGCGGAGGCCACCTGCATCTCGAAGCCCTGGGTCATCATTCCGATGGTGGTGACCGGGCTGCAGGATTTTATCGCAGCCGGGCAGTTTCGCGGCGGCGAGCAGCTGATCGATGTTCAGCAAATTGCCAAGCCAGGCACGATCCTGACATTTCTCGAGCCGCTCTATCCCGATGGACTCGACGGGGTGACGCCGGGCAGCAGCTGTATCGTCAATGCCTATTCGAGCAACCACGACCGCATCGAGGCGAAGGACACCCGCTCCGTCAAAAAAGTCGTTCTACATGCGGTCGATGCAGTCGGGCTGGYTCATGCCATGCTCCTGAGGATCCAGGCGCTGGTCCTGCCCATTCAAACCTTGGTTTTCTCTGGACACTAAGCGGCAAATACTCGGAGAGCGCTGGGAGGCCGGCGGTGCTCCACCATGGAGGCTTTTAGGCGGGTAGCGCGAACATGATCGGCTTATTTCGCGCACCAAGCTCCCGTGTGGCGCCAACAGGGCCCGGGTCACTTTCCGAAGCGGCGCATCATCGACGGCACCCACCCGCATCAGCTACAGATCCCGGTGCCCGGAACGGGGCTCGGGCGCTCGCTGGTTCCGTGGTGGCATGGTGTCGTGGCCACGATTGGCAGAATCGACCGTTCTCACCAACCGGTCGCTCCTATTCCCGCTTCTGCTTTCCAAACACTGCTGATGCTGAAGGCTTCGCCGCGGACTTGGGAGGCGAGGCCCTGATATGAACGAAAACATCCTGCCCGCCATCGTCCGGCCGAACAAAGCCAAAGCCTTTAGTCGCCATGACGCACCTTTCCATCAATCGATGATCCAACATTGCATGGCACGATGAACGTCCACACGAATTCCCGACTTAGGCGGTCGCTCTGGGATCTCGGACGTCTTAGCCTAGATTGATGCGTTCGCATTCGCGCGCTGTCTTGAACAAGGACCCCAAAATGCTCCGTTCGATCACATTCGCCGGCTTCATCGGCCTCGGCCTTTCACTCGCAGGCTGCAACCCTGAGTCTCAGTCGCACCGCACGCTTGGCGGCGCCGCCATTGGCGCTGGCGGTGGTGCGCTCATCGGTGGGATCGCGGGCGGCGGACGTGGTGCCGCGATCGGTGCCCTTGCTGGTGGCGTGACCGGTGCGGTGGTCGGCCGGGCAACGACCCCGAACAACTGCATCTTCCAGGACACGAGCGGCCGCCGCTTCACCGGCCCCTGCCCGTAAAGCGACCTGAGCCCACCTGTCGGGCCAATCAGCCGCTCCGCAGGGGCGGCTGTTGCGCGGGGGCCGATGTGTCCGTCGTGACATAGGTATAGGGCGCCCCCGGCTCCGGGCTGCGCGGTCCGGCCGTGATCACGCCGGCCCGTTTTAGCGCCGCAACGGTGTCTCGGTTCCGTTTGCGGGCCGTTCTCGCGTTTTGCCGGGCAGACCGGGAGGGTGTTAGGCGAAGGGTGGGCCGGTAGCTCAACGGTTAGAGCTCGCTGCTCATAACAGCGCCGGTGCCGGTTCGAATCCGGCCCGGCCCACCATTTTCCTCTCAATAGCCTTGCCATCCGCGTTCTCTCGGCGTTGTCACTCCGGCGTGGCGGAGAGCTGTGTGGATGGGCGGGCATGAGCCAGTCGACCATCAGCTATAGACGCCATCGATTTCCGCCTGCGATCATTGCTCATGCGGTGTCGCTGTATTTTCGCTTTCCCCTGAGCCGTCGCCTTGTCGAGGAGATGCTGCCGGAGCGCGGCATTGCTGTCTCCTACGAGACGGTGAGGCGCCGGGCCCTGAAATTCGGGCGGGAATAAGCCCGTAGCCTGTCGGCGGCAGCGGCGGCCAGAAGCACTGGCTGTGGCGCGCCGTCGATCAAGAGGGTTATGTTCTTGATGAGTTCACGCAGAACGGCTCGGCGAAGAAACGCCTCCATTGGATTTTGACCGCGAGAGAACGTTCTATTTTCACATGTCACAATAGAATTGTGGTCATTTCGGCGCGGTGCGAAACTGACGGACTATCCGAAAGGCACAGGCCCCAACGCGCTCCAAAAGGACCAGATGATGAAGCTCAAGGTTGGCCGATGGCTGGTTGCAGCCGCCTTGGGGTTCGCCACCCCTGCGCTTGCCAGTGCAGACCGCTTGGTGGTGGATCTGGCGGCCGAACCGTCGACGCTCGATCCGCAGATCCAGTGGAATCCCGATAGCTACTACGTCTACCGCAACATCTTCGACAACCTCGTCACCCGCGACGACAAGGGCGATATCATCCCTCAGATCGCCACCTCTTGGCGCAGCCTGTCCAATACGGAAATCCTATTCACGCTGCGCAGTGACGTGACCTTCCATGACGGCTCAAAACTCACCGCCGAGGATGTCGCCTTCAGCATCAAGCGTATCACCGACGCGTCCTTCGGGAGCCCGCAGCGCGGGCAGTTCGACAAGATCGTTGCCGCCGTACCCCTCTCGGCGACGGAGGTGAAACTTGTCACCGACGGGCCCTATCCGGCTTTGCTCGCCCAGCTCGTGAAGCTCTCGATCGTGCCAAAGGCGGTCGTCGAGAAAGTCGGCAACGACCCCTTCAATCTCAAGCCGGTCGGGAGCGGTCCGTATCGTTTCGAAAGCTGGCAGCGCGGCGTTGCCGTGACCCTGAAGCGCAACGATGACTATTGGGGCACCAAGGGTCCATTCCCGACCGTGCTCTTTCGCGCCGTGCCTGATGGTGCGACACGCGTCGCCAATCTGCAGGCGGGGAGCTCCGACCTTGCCGTGGGGCTCGACAACGACCAACTCGCCCAATTCAAGATGTCGCAGCGGGTTAAGCCCCTGACGGCCCTAACCGAGCGCCTCGCCTATCTGCGCCTCAATCCGAACCAGCCCCCCTTCGATAACCCCAAGATTCGCGAAGCCGTGGCGCGAGCTGTCGACAAACAGGGCATCATCGACGGCATTCTGGGCGGGCAGGAGAAGCCCATAGCGCAGATGTTGACGCCGGCACATTTTGGCTGGGCCGAGGGCATCGCCGGCCCCACCTACGACCCGGCGCGCGCCAAGGCGCTTGTCGCCGAGGCCGGGGCTGCAGCCAAAGTGCCATTTGCGCTGACCACCGCGCCCTTCTTCGATCAGCGTGTCGTCCAGGCGATCCAACAGCAATTGCGCGATGTAGGGTTCGAGGTGACGATCACCTTGGTCGACACGCCGAGCTTCCTTCAAAGGACCCAGCGCGGACCCCTCGACTCTCCCATCCTCGCCATCAGCCGCTCCTCCTGCGCTTGCCAAGACGCGGACGGTGCGCTGTACCAACTCTTCCACTCCGGCAATGGCTGGACAATCGTCGAGAACAAGGAGATCGACGGGCTGCTCGACCGCGCGCGCGCGACGCTCGATCCCGCAGTACGATTGGCCGATTATCGCAAGATTCATGAAATTGTTGCGGCGACACTGCCCGTCGTACCTCTTTATCAGACCGTCGTCGGCTATGGTGCCGCCAAGCCACTGCAATTCAAACCGACGCCGAACGAAAGTCTGTTCCTCAACCGCATGCGTTGGGGGGAGTGATTCGAGCCTAGCTGGCATTGGCACGTTAACTGCCGGCGAGCGTCAGGGACTGAACCGGTCGCCGCCGGGTTCGGAAGCGCAAACCTACCTAGGCTTGGTCGATCGAATTCRGTTTCTCGCGAAAGTCATGCCCTGAACCCAGTCGGCCAATCATCCTGTTGCTGCGTGACCCGGTCGATTGGTCAGCCGACGGAGTCATACAAATGCCTCCGATCCCGAATGGGGGCGATTAATTCGGCGCGCCCCAATAGCGAATACATCACCATCCGCTCGGAGCCATGGCCGCACGTCCTCTCAGACATCGGCCTAAATGATTCAAAAGAAACCATAAGCACGGCGGGTGGCTGCCCCGACTTTGCGCGTTTGCGACCGTCCAGCAAGAGGCGCAGAGGCCGTTCGGGAGCGGGTTATCAGGCGCATGTGGACCCCCACCCTCGGTTCGCCTGACAATCCACTTCCCGACGCTCGGCTACGCGCCAAGGTCATAGAACTCCTCACCTTGACGCTCCCGACAGCCAAGGCGTCCGATCTCGTCGATAGGCTCCGTAATCTCGACGGTATGTCGGACGTAAGGAGGCTGCCTTTGCTTTTGAGCGCCGAGAACCCTCCCCTGGCCTTCAGTTGATCGGATGCCGGCAGCCTTGGCGGATGTGGAGCTACCCGCCCGTCATGCATCGCCGTGCTTCGGCTTCGGGATCGCGCGGATGCAAGTAAGGGGCWCCCATCGGGAAGGCAGGGCGCGACGACGGAGGACCACATCGCATGCAAATTTCACATGGCGGGTAGGGCTTCTTCGCTCGGCGATTGCGCCGCGAATTCATAGTTTGATCACGATCATGCGTCTTGCTTGAATCAAGGATATGGCGCGCCGCCAGATCGAAATTCCCGATCGGATCGATATGTCACCCCCGTCTGCAGCTGCCACCGCGGCCGATTGCGATGCCTATTCCTCTGACGTATCGATAAGGAAGCCTCCTACCCGTCCCGCCGGTATCTCGTTACCCGCGGACAACACCCTCCTCGCCATAGGTCTCATCCTGGCGAGCACATTGTTCTTCGCCGCCGGAGACGTCTCGGCGAAACTCCTGACGGCAAGCCTTCCCGGCGTGCAAGTGGCGTGGTTGCGCTATCTCGTATTCGTCATTCTGGTTGTGCCGACCGCGTTCGCTATGAGCGGCAGGCGCGCCCTCGTGGCCGCCTCGCCCGGCATGCAGACCCTTCGTGGCCTCGCAGTGGCTGCCTCCGCGATGCTCTTTATTTTGGGCCTCACGCAGCTTCCCGTTGCGGAGGCAACCGCCATCAACTTCATATCGCCCATCTTCATCACGGCCCTGTCCATCCCAATGCTCGGCGAGAAGGTGGGCCTTCGCCGCTGKGCAGCGGCAGCGGTCGGCTTTGCAGGCGTGCTCATCGTCGTGCGACCGGGCACCGCTGGGTTCAGCTTGGCGGCTCTCCTTCCAATGGGCGCCGCCATGTGCTGGGCGGTGGCCGCGATCGTGACGCGAAAGTTGCATGCCGAGCGGTCGGAGGTGACGATGGCCTGGTCCGCGCTCATCGGCTTCGCGGTGCTGTCCGCGGGCGTGGCCTTCTCCTGGCATCCTTTGACACTGCGGGAGATCGGGATCGGCGTGGCCATGGGCTTGTTCTCGACCATCGGTCACTGGCTGGTCATCCTCGCCTTCAAGAAGGCCCCTGCATCGACGATCGCCCCGTTCTCGTACGTGCAGCTCGCCTCCGCCGCCCTGCTCTCCTTCGCCATCTTCGGGGCCGTCCCCGAGGGAATGACCTTCCTCGGAGGCGCGGTGATCGCGGCGAGCGGACTCTACACGGCCCACCGGGAACGCATCCGGGCTAGGTAGCTGTCGGCGAGCGAGGCTATGGAGCGTCTCGCCAGCCATGTAGTCTTGGCCACCTGGCGCTTGAAATCAGGTGCTGTGGGCGCGGTATCGGGCAATGGCTTAGGCCGTCGCGATCTTCGCATGGGCGAACAGGCTGATGCCGCAATCGGGCGATCGATCCGAGCTGCGGTGCGAAAACCGCCTTTATCGCGCCCGGAACCCCTTGGGAGAACGGCTTCATCGGGTCGTATGTGAATAGGCATCCAATTTGACCCCGGATCGGCGTCCTGCGTGACCCCGCGTATCTCGAATATTCGCTAATCGATTCAGGAACCTGCCGCCGATTTGATGGGGTGAGCCTTGGGCGCCGATCGGGGGTCAAACGGTATGCCGCTTCACAAATACAGCCGGCTCCTCGACGAATGGGTTGCCTTCATCGGGCTAGACGCAGCGCTTTACGGGACCCACAGCCTCCGTCGGACCAAAGTGGCCCTCATCTACAAGCGCAGCGGCAATTTGCGAGCATGCCAGCTTCTCCTTGGCCACACCAAGTTGGAAAGCACCGTGCGTTACCTGGGCATCGAGGTCGATGATGCCCTCATTCTGTCRGAGCAGACGGATCTGTGATGACCTCAGGCACGGTAGGCGACCGCCGTGCCTCGTCGCGAACGGCTAATTCGGGTGGAATCCAGAAGTTCGCCACGCTGCACCGCTGGCATAAGCGCGCCACCGCCAAACATTGGCGGACTGCCCGAAAGCAGACGTCGCTAGATTGAAGTTCAGCGGCTGATCATGGTCCCTTCCCTACGGTCATAATGCCTGTCTCCGTCGGCCCCGTAACTGCGCCGACAACAGAATTCAGCCGGTGATTGGGTCGTACGATCGAAAACCGTAGCGTCCGCGCAACAGATTCTCAAGATATGCGGGTCCGCATCGACGCCGACCATGCCCACGTAAACATTTTGTAGATGTCGCCGGTGCTTTCTCTGAGCATCGTCACTGCGTAGCCTATGTGATTCTGATTCTCAGCTGCCTTTGCCTCTGCCTTTGATTCTGACTTCGACTGCTCGCAACGTGAGCGCGTACTGATCACGCTCGCGAGCTACACGCGAAAGGGAGCGGTATGGATTGGGGGCGTGTGCTTTCGGGCGCCGGCGTGAAACGTCGGAAACTTTGGCTTCTGGCGGCCTCCGCGCTGACGCCGTTATTCTTGGGCATCTCGGGGGGGGCCGCCCTGGCGCAAACGTGTGGGGCACTTGACGGATCCAATAGCGCTACCTGCACATCGGCCGGCAACGACTATCCCGGCGGCATCAATTACTCAACCAACAATACGCCCATCTTAGTCACGCTTCAGCCGGGTGTCCGGGTCGTCATCCCCAAWGGCTCTGGTGTCGTAGACTCGGTCAACCTTGCGAACACCACGGGCCCGATCGGCACGCCCGGCGCCAATGCCACTCTGACCGTGGACGGTGCCTTCATCGACAATACCGCTGTCACTGGCCCTAATAAATCTGGGCTGCGAATACAGGCCAGCGGGAGCGCCATAATTACGGCAACGAATACCGAAGTTCATGTGACCGGTCTCCAAAGCACCAATGCGATTTGGGCGATCGTTCTGCCAAGCTCGACCCTGACCACGGCGGCAACGGTGAACTATAACGGTCCGGGGGTGACCTCGATCGGCACGGATTTCTCGACCGTCATCCAGGCGGACAATCGCGGGAGCGGTCCTGCCACCATCGAAGCAACCGGGGATATGACAGGCATCGCGCTCGGAGCCGGCGCCAACGGTATCACTGGCCTGTTCGCTTCCGGGGGAAGCAGCGGAACGGTACTGTATCACGGCGGCTCGATCGCCGTCCGTGGGAACTTTGCCAACGGCATCTATGCGGCAGGCAACACGGCTATAGTCACCACCGATCCGGGCACGACCATCACGGTCTTGAGCCTGACCGGCGAACGGCTGAAGCCGGGCATCGCTCTTGATTCGTTCGGGACTGCGGCGGCCAATGATGCGCTGATCGCAAACGTGGCGTCGACAATCCAGATGGCGGGTCCCGCGGCTCCAGATCCCGGTCTCCGCAACAACGGTTACGGCATTCGAGCGTTCAGCTTTCTGGACGCGCCAATCTCGGTGAACTACACCGGCCCAGGCATTACGACGTTTGGCGGGAACGGGATGGGCATCGTTGCTCTTTCCGGCGGGGGTAGCGTCAATGTGACTTCATCCGGCCCAATCACGACGCACGGCTCCGGGGCAGTCGGCATTTTCGTCGATAGCACCAACCTGGTTGCAAGCTCGCCGAGCGAGTTCCGGCCGACGCCGGTCTTCACCGGAGTGCCGACCGGGACGGTGCAGGTGAATGCCACGAATGTCTTGACCACAGGGCAGTTCAGCTCCGGGATCGTCGCGAAGGGAGCACGCGACGTTACGGTCAACGTCGCGCCAGGCGGATCGATCATGGGTGGCTGGCAGGCCGACCTTACCGGCGGCTCAAGCCTCTTCGGTCTGCCCGCCGCCGGCGTGGTGCTGAGTTCGACCGGCGGCATCGCGACCCTGATCAATGATGGCAGCATCGGCGCACTGTCAGATCGCGCGGTACTGGGCGATCCGGTAATCATCAACAACGGCACGATGACGGGTTTTGTCACGCTATCGGGGGTCAACAGCTACATCAACAATGGCGCCTTCAACCTGCGCCACTTTGCCGACACCAACGGCGACAGCTTACGCGACACGGTGCGTGTCGCTGTTTCGGATCTTGGCGGACCGGGCAGCACGTTCGCAAACAATGGGACTTTGGCCTTGTTGGGGGCTCCGGGCGCTACGACGCTCGACAGCACCGGGCAATACTTGCCGCAGGGTAACGTGCTGAATGCCATGACGCTTGGCGGCCCCCTGCAGGGCCAGCTCATCGGTGTCCACAGCTTCGTCAACGCTTCGGCTCGACAGCGTGCTCGATAGCGGCGAGCCTTCTCACTCAGACGTATTGGTGGTGGACGGAAGCAACGTGGGCGCCGGCGGCGCCACTTCAATTCTGGTCCGGAATGCCGGTGGCCTCGGCGCGCTCACACCGGGCAATGGCATTCTTGTGGTGGACGTTCCCGCGGGGGGCGGAAGCACCCAGCCCGGGACGTTTGCACTAGGCGGCCCTGCGGTGGCGGGTCCATATGAGTATAGTCTGTTTCGCGGCGGGGTTGCAGGCGCTGCGCCCGCGCCCGATAGCTGGTTCCTTCGTTCGACACTTGCTCCGCCCGAACCGATCCAGCCCGGTTCTGGCCCGACGCCGGCACCCCCGAACTCGGGTATTCCGAATTTCCGGCGCGAAGTCTCGCTTTATGCCGCGCTTCCGGCAATGGGACTGACCTATGGCCGCACCCTGATCGACAGCCTGCATGAACGGGTCGGCGAATTGCACCCGCTCGCGCTCCCGGCCGTCACCGAGGAGCGGACGATCTGGTGCAAGAATCCGGAGAAGAACTTTCGCTGCACCACCACCGTGCAGCTGCCGGCCGGCGCCAGCGTCCCCGGCAACACCTATGCATCGGCCGGCTGGGCGCGGATCATTGGCCAGCACGGCAACCAGGACGGTGGCCCCTGGGGCATCTTTCGCAACGGCCCGAACTACGATTACGATATCTACGCCTTCCAGGCCGGGCTCGATCTCTATCGCAGCCTTGGCACTGACGGCAGCCGCARCCACGCCGGCCTCTATGCCGCGATCGGACGGATCGAAGGCGATGTCACCCATTTCAACGGCATCAAGGCCGGCACCAACACCATCGACGGCTATTCGCTCGGCGCCTACTGGACGCATTTCGGACCGTCCGGCTGGTATCTCGACGGGGTCGTGCAGGGCACCTGGTACGATGCAGAGGCTGACTCAAAGCGCTTGTTCAAGTTGAAGCGCGATGGTTTCGGCTTCGCGGCCTCGCTCGAGGGCGGTTATCCGCTCCAGCTAGGCAACGGCTTCATCCTTGAGCCACAGGCACAGATGATCTACCAGACCCTGGCCAACGGATCCGGCCGTGACGAGGCGGCGCTGGTGCGCTTCAGCGATGCCGATTCTCTGGCCGGCCGCATCGGCGCCCGCCTGGCCAAGAGCTGGACGCTGGAGGAGGATCCGCGCGCCAAGCCCCGCCTGCTCACCGCCTGGCTGAAGGCGAGCCTCTGGAACGAGTTCCTCGGCGATCCCAAGACCTCGTTCTCCTCGGCCACGGGGCTGATCCCCTTCCACGCCGATCTCGGCGGCTCCTGGGCCGAACTCAGGACCGGTGTCGACGCCCAGATCAGCAGGAACACAGCGCTCTACGCGTCGGCCGGTTACTCGATCGGGCTCAATGGCCGCTCGCGCGCCTATGACGGCCGGCTTGGGATCAAAGTAAGTTGGTAGCGCAAGCTGTGAGCGTCCCTGAGACCGTTGCTGAAGGGGCAAAGCGATCGACGCTACATCTAAAGGGCGAGTGCGGCCAGCGCGTCACCTGGTAGGCGCGGGCGTCTGCGGGGGAGCTTCGCGATTGCACCAACCCGGCTGTCCTTACCCTGTCTTGCCTTCAGTCGAGTTGCCCGGAAGCGGACCCTGCAGATGTCGGTGACGGGCCGCCAGGCTAGGATGATTTAATTTCCGAGTTGGGTCGTTTCCGGAAAGGGCGACGGCGGACCACCAACGTCCGGGATGGGAGCCGGCCGGATTGCATCAAGGCGTTCCGTTCGGCGCGCCCAGTTCCTCATCGACCTCGCCCTCGAAGGCGCGCTTCTTCCCCACGATGAAGCGTCGGTAGCCTTCAGGGCCGATCTAGGCATTGACACCCGCCGTCTCGGCACGTTTCCGCTTGCCGATCGGGACGGCATCTCCTCAGTCGGGCTGAGTTTGCGGTCCGGTCGGCAGGAGCTTTGCCATTTTCCTGAGGTTCTGGACGGTGGCTACGACGAGAGCGGACGTCGTTCCCCAAGCAGACATGCGATGGAACCGGACGTGGTAATGGGCTACCTTCCAAATTGGCTTCCCAAGAAGCTGTCTCCATTGGACCTTAAGTCCTACGTCTACATAGTTTTCGAGATGGAGACCCGGGAGCGATCAATGCGGTGTACCCGATATTCGAGCGCGGTTGTCATTGGCCTTGTAGCGAGCAGCCTGGTTGCAAACGTGAAGGCGGCAGAGGGCCCCTTAGTCACCTATCAAGGAGCCTGGCTCGCGGACGACCTCGCTTGTGGAGACGTATTCACGCCGGGGCGTAAGGGAATGATGTTCAAGGTCCCTACGGAGCTATTCGTCCCTGCCTTCATTATCTCCGGGGATCGCATCAGCACGCCTTGGACGGCCTGCCGGATTGGCGCCGTCAGCCGCATCGGCGACCGTGATAACCTGTCACTATTCTGCGTCCACTCTGTTACCCGCACCCAGTCCTCCGCGATCCTAGCAAAAGGGTCAGACGGGCGCTTAAAGCGCTATTCCAACGCCAGCGATCAAACCGGCAGCAACTACAGGCTCTGCAGTAAATAGGCCTCCGGAGGTCTCAGTGTGACACTGACAGACCGCCGGTAAGCAGATCTTCGGTTGGTGCTTTATGCCCCCGGCTTCGCGGGGATCGCCCCTTAGGGGACCTTCGACGATGCATGCAATGGGGGYTTGATGGCCTGAGCGACCGCTGCGGCGATCTTCTGCGCTACGCCACTTTCGAGATCGATGATGTTCCCGGAATGCAGGTCGGCCTCGTAAACAGCGGACCAGCGAATGGCGGCCGTTTCTCCATCTACGAGCCGGCTGGTTATTCTGAGCTTGTTATCGGC
>NZ_JBFTZN010000241.1:0-10574 GCF_056406775.1 Allobosea sp. P1_A7 | reverse complement strand
GCTTCACGATCATTCAGTGGCGGGTCAGCCGCCAATCGGAGAACGTGCTATGAGCGGCGTCACCTTCGAGGCTGGCGCCAGGCGCCCCGGCACCCGCCGAACCGGCAACGTGCTGATCTGGATCGCTGTCGTGCTCGGCGCGCTGGCGATGATCTTTCCGCTCTACTGGATGCTCGCGACCGCGATCCGGCCTCGTTCCGAGGTCTTCCAGCCGCTGGTGAGCCTGATCCCGCAGGTGCTGACGCTGGAGAATTTCAGGAATATCGCGCAGCGCCATCCCTTCCTGACCTGGGTGATGAATTCGACCTTCATCGCCGTGATCGCCGTGCTGATCACCGTGTCCGCGAACCTGCTCTGCGGCTACGTCTTCGCCAAGTTCCGCTTCCCCGGGCGCGACATCCTGTTCTTCGCGATCCTGGGCGCGCTGATGATCCCGATCCAGGTGATCCTGGTGCCGGAATTCCTCGTGACCTCCTGGCTGGGGCTGCTGAATTCGCCCTGGGGCGTCATCCTGCCGCGCGCGGCCGAAGCTTTCGGTGTCTTCATGGTGCGCCAGTTCRTGGTCAGCATTCCCGATGAGCTGATCGAGGCCGCCCGGCTCGACGGCGCCAGCGAGATGCGGATCTTCCTGCGCATCGTGCTGCCGCTCTCGAAGCCGATCATCGCCGTGCTGGTGATCTTCACCTTCATGTGGCGCTGGAACGACTTCGCCTGGCCGCTGGTCGTCCTGACCGACCAGGAACTCTTCACCCTGCCGCTGGGCCTGAACCTGCTGCGCGGCGAGGCCAATCCGGACTGGGGCGGCGTCATGGCGCTGGCCCTGATCTCCCTCCTGCCGATGCTGCTCATCTTCCTGATCTTCCAGCGCTATCTGGTTCAGGGGATTGCCAGCACAGGCCTCAAGTGAGCCCTTTCCCGACCTCTACCCAAGAGAGACCATGACATGACCAAGATCGCCATGATCGGCGCCGGCAGCGTCGTCTTCGTCAAGAACCTGCTCACCGACATCCTCAGTCTTCCCGCGCTGAAGCAATGCGAGATCGCATTGTACGACATCGATGCCGAGCGCCTCGAAACGGCGGGAATGATGGCGCGCTGGACGTCCGGCCAGTTCGATGCCGGGGCGACCGTGACCGAGCATGCCGACCGCCGGCGCTGCCTGGAGGGCGCGGATTTCGTGATCAACATGGTGCAGATCGGCATGCACGAGGCGACGCTGCTCGATTTCGAGATCCCGAGCCGCTACGGCCTGAAGCAGACCATCGCGGATACCGTCGGTATCGGCGGCATCTTCCGCGGGTTGCGGACCATTCCCTTCATGGTCGACCTGGTCGGGGACATGCGGGCGGTCTGCCCCAATGCCCTGCTGATGAACTACACCAACCCGATGAGCATTCTGACCTGGGCGGTCTACAGGGCCTTCCCAGAGCAGCAGGTGGTCGGGTTGTGCCACAACGTCCAGCACACGGCGCGCGACCTTGCTTCCTATCTCGGGGTCGATCGCTCCCGCTTGAGCTATGACTGCGCCGGCATCAACCACATGACCTGGTTCCTGCGGCTCGAAATCGACGGCAAGGATGCCTATCCGCAGCTGCGGCGTGCCGCCCGCAATCCGGAGATCTTTGCGAAGGACAAGATCCGTTTCGCCCTGCTGGAGCATCTCGGCCGCTTTGTCAGCGAATCCAGCGAGCATACGGCCGAATACACGCCCTATTTCCTGCGCCGCGAGGACCAGATCGCGGAATTCGACGTGCCGGTCGACGAGTATATTCGCCGCAGCGAGCGCAACCTGCGACGCTATGCCGACACGCGGCAAAAGCTGCTGGCCGGCGAGAGCTTCTCGCTCGAGCGCAGCGACGAATACGGCGCATCGATCATCAACGGCATGGTCACGAACGAGCCCCAGCTCATCTACGGAAATGTCCGCAACACCGGGCTGATCGAGAACCTGCCGCAGGATTGCTGTGTCGAGGTGCCCGTGATCGTCGACCGCAACGGCCTGCGAGCCTGCCATGCCGGCACGCTGCCGCCGGAGCTCGCCGCCCATTGCGCGCCGCATGTCTTCGTCCAGGACCTCACCGTGCGCGCTGCCCTGGAAGGCGACCGGGACGCGGTCTACCGCGCCGCGGTGCTGGACCGCCATGCCGCGAGTGTCCTCTCGCTGCGCGAGATCCGCGCCATGGTCGACGACCTGATCGCGGCCCATGGTTCGGCCATGCCGGTCGGCATCCGTTCGACGGCACTCGCTGCCTGAGCGCGCCCAAGCAGGGCAGGCGGCCTGCCTGCCCGCAACGACAAGAACGATAAGGCCGCAAGGAGGGAACGATGAGTTGGCTGACCTTGGAGCATGTCCATAAGCGCTTCGGCGATCACCCGGTGATCCAGGATGTGAACCTGTCCGTGACCAACGGCGAGTTCGTGGTCTTCGTCGGTCCGTCTGGCTGCGGGAAATCCACCTTGCTGCGGATGATCGCCGGGCTCGAGGATATCAGCGACGGCACCTTGCGCATCGACGACGCGGTGATGAACGAGGTGCCGGCGGCGCAACGGGGCATCGCGATGGTGTTCCAGTCCTATGCGCTCTACCCGCATATGAATGTCTACAAGAACATGGCCTTCGCGCTCGAGACGGCGCGGATGACCAAGGCCGAGATCGATATGCGCGTGGCCCGTGCCGCGGCGATCCTGCAACTGGATCACTTGCTCGACCGCAAGCCCAAGGAGCTCTCGGGCGGGCAGCGCCAGCGCGTCGCCATCGGCCGCGCCATCGTGCGCGAACCCAAGATCTTCCTGTTCGACGAGCCGCTCTCCAATCTCGACGCGGAGCTGCGCGTGCAGATGCGCGTGGAAATCGCCAAGCTGCACCAGCAGCTCGGCAACACGATGATCTATGTCACGCATGACCAGGTCGAAGCCATGACGATGGCCGACAAGATCGTGGTTCTGCGCGCCGGAAAGGTCGAGCAGATCGGCTCGCCGCTGGAGCTCTACAACAACCCCGTCAACCGCTTCGTCGCGGGTTTCATCGGCAGCCCGAAGATGAACCTCCTGCAGGCCAGGATGCTGCCGGCGACAGGAGGAGAAGCGCGGGTGGCCCTGGCCGAGACCGTGTTGCCCCTGCCGCATCTGGCTGGCCAGGACGGCGCCGATTGCAGCCTGGGCCTGCGGCCCGAGCACCTGCGGCTCGGCGGCGCCGGCACGCGGATCGGCGAGGCGAAGGTCCAGCTCGTGGAGCAGCTCGGGGGCTCCTCGCTGATCTACGGCGTCCTCTCCGACGGCCAGCCGATCACCGTTCAGGTCGAGGGACAGCAGAAGCCGAAGCCCGGCGAGCGGGTGCCGCTGCATGTCGATATCGCACTGGCGCATCTGTTCCGGCCCGACGGCGCGCGCGTGACTGCGCAAACCGTCGCGCACAGCTGAGGCGGGCGGGATGTCGAGGATCCGCCTCGGACTCGTCGGGCTCGGCAAGATCGCGCACAGCCAGCATCTCGGCGCGATTGCGGCCACGCCCGGTTTCGAGCTGGTCGCGGCGGCGAGCCGGGAAGGCACGCTGCCTGGCTTGCCCGTCTTCACCTCGCTCAGCGCGATGCTGGCCTCGGATATCGATCTCGATGCCGTTGCCCTTTGCACACCGCCTCAAGGCCGGCATGCGCTGGCGGCAGAGGCGCTCGAAGCCGGAATGCACGTCCTGCTTGAAAAGCCGCCGGGTGCCAGCGTCAGCGAACTCGGCCCTCTCGTCGCAAAGGCGGAACGGAGCGGCCGGACGCTGTTCACCACCTGGCATTCGCGTTTTGCGCCCGCTGTCGCGCCGGCGCGCGCCCTTCTCGCGCAGCACCGGCCGCGCTCGGTCGAGATCATCTGGAAGGAGGATGTGCGCGTCTGGCATCCCGGGCAGGACTGGATCTTCGAGCCCGGCGGGCTCGGCGTCTTCGACCCCGGCATCAACGCCCTCTCGATTCTGACCACCATTCTGCCCGAGCCGGTCTTCGTGACCGGCGCCTCGCTATCCGTCCCGGCAAACCGCCAGGCGCCGATCGCCGCCGCGCTCGATCTCGCGGATGGTTCGGGGCTGCCGATCCACGCAGAATTCGACTTCCGCCAGGAGGGCGAACAGAGCTGGGACATCCATGTCGAGACTGAGGCCGGCCTTATCATGCTCTCCTCGGGCGGCAGGACGCTGAGCCATGACGGCCGCATATTGGTCGACGAGCCGGAGCGGGAATATGCGGAGATTTATCGCCGCTTCGAAGCGCTGATCGCGGAAGGCCGCAGCGATGTCGACCTCGCGCCGCTGGCGCTGGTCGGCGACGCATTCATGCTGGGGCGGCGTTTGACCGTCGAGCCCTTCGAGGGCTGACATTCCCCGGGGCGCTATCTGATCGTGCTCAGTTCGCTCGCCGTCCTGCTTGGGCCACTGAAGAGCGCCCCGTAGCCACCTCCGTAAGCGGTGTCCTCGAAGTCGGTGTGGCGAGTGCGTGCGCAGCGATCACCTGCCGTGCCGCCTCGAACACCGCCTTCGCGTGCTCTGCCGCCGGCAGCCCTTGATTGGGCACCTCGACAGAGAGCGTCACGTCGGCCGGCAGTTCCGCCAGGAGGTCCTGCAAGGGCAGGGAGGCCTCGCCTGGAAGCCTGCGTCCCGCGCGCGCCTCCCTGATGATCTCGTCGAATGTCGTCGGGCGTTCGGCCACCGCGTCGCAGAGCTGCGCGCTCCTGATGAAATGCGACGGGATCGTTCTCAGGTCGATCGGAAGACCGCCGCCTCGCGAAAGATGAAGGGCATCGACCAGGACCCCGCCATTTGCCTTGTCGGCCTCCCCTACGATCGCTGCGGCGTCGTGAATGCTGGCGACACGGCGCCATGGCATGTTCTCGATGTCGACGCCCATGCCGAAGCGTGCCGCGACGTCGCACAGAGAGGCGAAGCTGGCGACGAGCCGTCTATGGTCGGGATCGTCGCCGCAGACGCTCAGGCGCCTGGCACCGAGTTCCGCCGCGCTTTCCAGCATCGGGATCAGCGCGTCCGCTGCGAAATTCGCGTCGATGACGACGAATTCGATATCGTAGACGCGCAGGCCGGTCTGGGTCAGCAGGGACCGTATCGACCGCATCTGAGCACTGCCGGGGCGGATCTCGTAGAAGGGCGCGCCAGGAAAGGCCGGATTCAGCCGAAGCCCTACCGCGGAGAAACCGACTTTCGCCGCGAGTGCGACGAAGTCGAGCGGCGGCACATCGATCGTCGTGAAATGCGCGATTCCAAGAGGCGGCTGACCTGATGGCGATGACACGGGACGCTCCATCGCTTCAGGGCTGCAACTGGCCGGCAAGGCGGGTGTGGAGGTTGGACCCGGTGCGCTGGATATGCTCGCGCAGCTTGGCGCAGGCATAGTCGGCGTCGCGGGCGACCGCGCCCTGGGCGATCTCGCTATGCTCGGCGGCGACGTTGCGGTCCCCGCCTTGGGCCACCAGGAAGATCCGTCGATAACGGTCGTTCAGGTTGTGCAGCATGACGCAGGCGTTCAGCAGCAGCGGCATCCCGCAACCGGCGAGGAGCATCATGTGGAAGTCGCGATGCGCGTGCTCCCAGGCTTCCAGTGTTGCCGGCTCACTGGCGATCCGCTCTATCCGGTTGAGACGGTGAAGGGCGCGCATCACGTCGCTTTCCCAGGCCAGGTCGCCTTTCGCGATGGCTGAGGAGAGCGCCAGGCTCTCGAACTCGACGCGCAGTTTCGTGATCTCGGCAAGGTTGGACAGCGAGACCGGCGCGACAGTGTATCCGCGGTTGTCGTGCAGTTCGACAAGCCCCAC
Source organism: Allobosea sp. P1_A7 (assembly GCF_056406775.1). Classification (NCBI taxonomy): domain Bacteria; kingdom Pseudomonadati; phylum Pseudomonadota; class Alphaproteobacteria; order Hyphomicrobiales; family Alloboseaceae; genus Allobosea; species Allobosea sp. P1_A7. The sequence goes on along the minus strand of NZ_JBFTZN010000241.1, from coordinate 4,769 downwards.
CGCAATCAGGCGGGCAAGCGCTTCGCGAAGGGGACTGAGCGAGACGTCGAGCTGCCGACGGACGGTATCGAGATTGATCTTGGTGCCGGGCGCCAGTTCCCCGGACAGGATCGCCTCGCGGAGGCGATTCACCAGAAGCGACGCCTTGGTGTTCTTTGCCGTCGCTGGAGTGCCTTTCGACGAAAACTCGGCGGGGGGCAGGTCGTCGACAGCGAWGTTCATCGTCCCTCCCTTGAACCCGTCGGCGCGAGAGTCGAGGTGGTATGATAATCGATTATCTACGTCAACCGGGCGGCGATCGATACGCCGCGAGTAGATGGGCTGCTTCTCCAGATGTGGTGCAACTATCTCACAGATGGGCTTATTTCAGAAGGTTCTCGGGAATTACTGCGCTGGAAGGCCTCGCTCAGCGTGTGCGGAGCCGGCGCATGGCGTTCTTCATGCGGCTCTTGATTGACAGATAATCGATTTTACAGGAGTGGAGATCGCAGGGAGGACGCCATGATCATCGAGAGCCACCAGGATGTGACCCGCGATGCGCTGGCCGTGATGCAGCGCACGAAAGACCCGCGCCAGCGCGAGATCCTGACCTCGCTGGTCAGCCATCTCCACGCCTTTGTCCGTGATGTGCGGCTGAGCGAAGCGGAGTTCCGCGAGGCAACCGCGATCCTCAACGAGATCGGCAAGCTGGCCAGCGATAGCCATAACGAGATGGTGCTCATGGCGGGCTCGCTGGGTGTCTCGTCGCTCGTCTGCCTGCTCAACAACGGCGATGGCGGCAATACCGAAACGTCGCAGTCGCTGTTGGGACCATTCTGGCGCTTGAATGCTCCTCATGTCGAAAATGGCCGCACGATCATCCGCTCCGACACGCCGGGCGATCCGCTGCTCGTCACCGCACGTGTCCTGGACCAGCGCGGTGCACCGATCGTCGAAGYCGAGGTCGATGTCTGGCATGCGTCCCCCGTCGGGCTCTACGAGAACCAGGATCCCGAGCAGGCCGAGATGAACCTGCGCGGCAAATTCACCACCGACAGCGAAGGGCGCTTCTGGTTCTCGACGGTGAAGATGGTGGGCTACCCCATCCCCACCGACGGCGTGGTCGGCCGGCTGCTCGCCGTGCAGGACCGCCATCCCTATCGTCCGGCGCATCTGCATGCGCTGATCGTCAAACCCGGCTTCAAGGTGCTGATCTCGCAGGTCTACGACCCACGCGACCCGCATATCGATTCCGATGTGCAATTCGGCGTCACCAGGGCTCTTGTCGGCGACTTCATCCGCCATGACGAACCCCACCCATCCGACGCCATGGTGCCGGTCCCCTGGTATTCGCTCGACTACACCTACGTCATGGAGCCCGGCGAGACCGTGCTGCCGCGCCCGCCGATCAAGTGACCCGTTCGCGCGACCCGCGCCGCCAAGGAGTGTTCCGATGCTGACCGATACCGAACGCCAGCAGGCGGCCGATGCGTTGCTCCAGGCAGAGCGCACGCTGAAGCCGGTCCCGCAGCTCAGCAGGACCTATCCCGCGATCGAACTCGAGGACGCCTATCGCATCCAGGGCCTGTGGGCAGATGCGCGGATCGCGGGCGGAGCGAGAATGGTGGGCCACAAGATCGGCCTGACCTCGCGCGCCATGCAGATGGCCTCGAAGATCAGCGAGCCGGACTATGGCTGCATCCTTGACGATGCGCTCTTCAACGACGGTGCCCAGATCAAGGCGAGCCTCTTCATCAAGCCGAGGCTTGAAGTCGAACTCGCCTTCATCATGGGCGAGGATCTCGAAGGACCGGGAAAGCGCATCTATGACGTGATGCGCGCGACCGAAATGGTCGTGCCGGCGCTCGAGATCATCGATTACCGTACTGACGTTCCGCGCGCGATCACCGACACGATTGCCGATAATGCCGCTTTCGGCGCGATCGTGGTCGGCGGCCGACCGGTCCGTCCGATGGATGTCGACATCCGCTGGGTCGGCGCGACGCTGTCGAAGAACGGCATTATCGAGGAATCCGGGGTTTCGGCTGCCATCATGGGCCACCCGGCTGCCGGCATCGCCTGGCTGGTCAACAAGCTCCATGTCGTCGGCGCGGGGCTGAAGAGGGGGCAGATCGTCCTCGCCGGCTCCTTCACGCGGCCAGTCGACATCGCAGCCGGAGACGTCATACAGGTCGATTACGGCCCGCTCGGCGCCATCGGCGTCTCTTTCAACTAAGGTTGCACCTGAGGTTGCCATGGAACTGCCGACGAACACGTTCAAGCGCGCCCTGAGCGAGGGCCGGCATCAGCTCGGCCTCTGGTGCAGCCTGCCCGGCGCCTATGCGGCCGAGGCGGTCGCCGGCTCCGGCTTCGACTGGCTGCTGTTCGACACCGAGCATTCGCCGGGCGATCCGCTGACGGTCCTGGCCCAGTTGCAGGCCGTGGCTCCCTATCCGGTCTCGGCAGTGGTCCGCCCCGCGAGCAACGATGCGGTGCTGATCAAGCGGTTCCTCGATTTCGGCGCCCAGACCTTGCTGATCCCCTATGTCCAGAATGCGGAGGAGGCGAAGGCGGCGGTCGCGGCGATGCGTTATCCGCCAGCCGGCATTCGCGGCGTCTCCGGCGTGACGAGGGCAACGCGGTTCGGACGGGTCGCGAACTACGGCAAGCGGGCAGGGGAGGAGCTCTGCCTCCTGGTCCAGATCGAAACCCAGGACGCGCTCGACAATCTCGAGGCGATCGCGGCCGTCGATGGCGTCGATGGCGTGTTCATCGGCCCGGCCGATCTCGCAGCCAGCCTTGGCCATGTCGGCGAGCCCGGACATCCCAGGGTGACCGCACTCATCGAGAAGGCGGTCGGTCGCATTCGCGCTTGCGGCAAGCCCGCAGGCATCCTGACGCCCGACACTGCATTCGCGGCGCGCTGCATCGAGCTCGGCACGCTCTTCACGGCGGTCGGCGTCGATGCGGCCATGCTGGTCAAGGCGACGGAAGCCCTGGCAAGGCAGTTCAGGTCGTGATGGCTGGTCAGCATTCGGTGCTGGGATCGGAGGCGAAGATGCGATTGCTGGACCATGTCGGCCCGCCCCCGGAGGACCTGACAGAGCTTCTCGCACCGGGCGGGGTTCTGCGGGCTGCGATCAATCTGTCTAACTTCCTGCTGGTCTCCGACAGGACTCCCGATGGCGGGCCGGTTGGAGTGGCGCCTGACATGGCGCGTGCATTTGCCGATCTCCTGGGAGTGGAGCTGCGCTACGTCACCTATGAATCGCCAGGCCTGATTGCCGATGCCGCCGGCCTACGGGCTCTGGCTCGACCGCAACATCGCGCATGCGACGCTGGTCCGGACCAAGACCATCGCTGATGCAGCGTCAGTCTTCCTCGAGGGCAAACTCGATGCCCTTGCGGGCCTGCGCCCCAGATTGGTGACGGACCAGAAGGCGATCCCCGGAACCCGGATCCTGCCAGGCCGCTACATGGCCGTGCAGCAAGCCGTGGGAACACCGACCAGGAACGCCGCAGCGATCGACTATATCAAGCGCTTCGTGGCGACCGCGATTTCGTCCGGCTTGGTTTCGGGGTTGATCGACAAGCATGGGGTCGAGGGTCTCACGGTCGCCCGGGACCAGGGCTGATCCGCGACGGGAGCGCTCCGGGACGGCTGAGCCCCTCGCATCCGTGCGCGCGGTGCCGGACACGCTACCGCTCGCTGGATCATCGCACCGGATATCGTATCCGGTTCGATGACCTGACCATCTGTGATTGCATCGGCCATTCCGAAAACCGCAATCCACTTTTCGGGCCGATGCTTTAGCGCAAGGCGAAGTGCTGCATGATCTGTTCGGCCGCGCGATCCGGCGCAGTGATCTCCGTATCGATCGCGAGGCAGTTCTCCCGTGGAACCGGGGCTATGGTGTAGCGCGACAGGAATTCGGAGCGGCCCTTGACGGAACTCGTCTTGCGTCGCTGGACCCTGTCGGCATTGCCGACACGCTGTGCGGCCTCTCGTTCCGAGCAATGCAGGAACACGGGAAAGACAGAACCGCCATTGCGGACCACATCGTCTTCCAGCTGATCGAAGAACGGACGGTCCTCCAGCTCGGAATAGCAGAGGGTGACGATCAGACAGGAAATGTCGTTCTCGATCGCGGCCCGCAAGATGGATCCGCGAACCGTGTCTACCAGCTCCCAGAAGCCGGGAGCGCCAAAGTCGAAAATGGTTCGCGCGGCGTCGATGGCGGCATGATTGTCCAGCAGTCGCGCCGGCATCGCCGCAAGCAAGGCCTTGGCGACCGTCAACTTGCCGCTTGCCGGTGCCCCGTGAAGAAAGATCAGGTTCATGGCGGCCATGCTATGGCGGTTCGGGGAAACCGCACATTGGCCATTCGGCTCCCTACCCAATCCCCTCATCGGCATGGCGCTATGCGGCCTCAGGCCTGACCGCGGCCTTGATTTCCCCGCCGATTGCTGGCACCCGTCAGGCAGATCAGACGCGGATTTACAGATGTTCCTTCCCGCCCACGCCACGCGAATGCGCAGGCCCGACCAGCAGGAGATTGGCCGGAGGGGGTGAGCGCGTGCGTATCGCCGCGCGAGTGAGCGTCGGACCCAAGCCCTCCGGTTCTGCGGAGGGCTTTTTTGTTTCATCAGGTCTCGGCGCGTCACCCGTGGAATGACCCCAGGAGGGCATCATGGCGAACGCACTCATCACCAGCGCACTTCCCTATATCAACGGCATCAAGCATCTCGGCAATCTGGCAGGCTCGCTGCTCCCGGCCGACATCCACGCC
>NZ_JBFTZN010000240.1:0-9297 GCF_056406775.1 Allobosea sp. P1_A7 | reverse complement strand
ACATATGGTCGGGGTATCGGCAGAAGAGCTTTCGGCCTGGCTTACTGGGAGCCTACTGCCGGCTTGGCTCGCGCGGGCCTATGATCCGGAGCGCCGAGGCTATGCCGAATGGGTTCAGCCTAATGGAAGCATCATTGAAAGTGAGCGGCGCACGACGCTGGTTACGGCGCGAACGCTATACGTCTTCAGCCATGCCCATCTTCTCGGCGTACCCGGGGCGCTCGAAGCGGCGCGCCATGGCCTGTCCTTCCTGCTTAGTGCCTGCCGGGACAGCGATGGCCGGTTCATACATGCCTGCACGACCCAAGGTGAGATCATTGACGGCAAATCCGATTTGTACGATCTCGCCTTCGTCATCTTCGCGCTCGCCTGGTGCGCTCGTGCAATCGGAGAATCCGAACCGCTCGACCAAGGGGAAGCGGTGATGCGTTTTATCGAGACAGCCCTCGTCTCACCTTCCGGCGGCTTTCGCGAGGATACGCTCGGAACCCTGCCGCGCCGCCAAAACCCGCATATGCACCTACTCGAAGCCTGCCACGCCATGGCGCGATCGTCCGGCGAAAAGCGCTGGCTTGAGCGCGCCGAGAGGATCGTGTGCCTGATGCAACGGCGCTTCGCCGCGGACGGAACGCTCGGCGAGTTCTTCGACGACGAGTGGAAGCCCTTTGCCGGCGAGCAGGGTCGGATTCGCGAGCCCGGTCATCATTTCGAATGGACCTGGCTGCTCTATCACCACGAGCGCCTGACCGGTTCGGGCACTGCCCGGATGAGCGCACGGCAACTCTTCGCCTTCGGTGAGATGTTCGGCGCTGAAGCCGCCGGCAAGCCGGTGATCAACGAGGTCGATCAAAAAGGCGCGGTGCTCAACGGCGGGGCCCTGCTCTGGCCGCAGACTGAGTATCTCAAGGCGCTGGCGGCACGGCTCGAATTCGAGGATGACAACGACGCGACAAATCGGCTCAACGGCCATTTGCGCCTGATGTTCGAACGCTTCGTCGACGCGGATACCGGACTGTGGAGCAATCAGATCGATCGCCAAGGCTGGAGGGTGGCCGAGCCGATCCCGGTACGCGTACTCTACCATTTAGTGCTCGCAGTTGCAGATGTCTGCAGGGTGAAGCAGTCGCACAGTGCGAAATCGTGACCACGCGCACTATGTGTCCACCGATGAGAGTCGGCCGGCCCGGGACCGGCACCAAGCCGAGTTTAAGAGTGTTGTATTCGCCGACGGCCCGCAAGCCGAAGAGTAGGCCGGATACATATGAGCGACTTCCACCAGCCGAGAACGCTCGGGCGCGGCCGAGGTGAACTCCAAATATGACGGTGACTTGCCGCTCTCATTTTACAGATTTGTCCTCGAAACCTCGACAGAGATCACTTAAGCGCCGGGAACGTGATCAACTTTGCTCTGGCTCACGCTGCCCGAGCCGATCCCCCTTGTGTGGCAACCAGAAGGGGCGCATCTGCCGCCCGCGAGTTTCGGCCCGGAAAATCGCATCCATCAGAAATGCGATAACCTGCAGACTGGGATCCGGCTGTTGACGCCACCCACGACCTGATCCTCGCCTATGTCCCGCGCAGCGTCTGCAGYGTTCCCGTGCTGCCCGATACGCAATGGGCGAAGACCTTGTACCTCACGCTTGAAGGCGTGATGTTGGCACTTATAGAGCTTGCTCCCCGGTATCGAGCGCGTTTGTCGAACGTCAGGTCGGCGACGGCGCGGCGCAGCCGGGCGCTCTCCGCCTCGAGTTCGTCCATCCGCTTCACCTGATCCCTCTTCAGGCCGCCGAATTCACGGCGCGAGCGATAGTAACTCACTCCGTCACGCCGATCGAACGGATCGCGTCGGCGACGGACTGGCCCTGCGAGACCAGCACATCGACCTGGCGCAGCTTCGCGACGATTCTTCAGGCTTATGGGCTTCTTCGCCATGGCGGGTACCGGCCAGGTCATCGTCGCGACCCATCACCGTCACTTGATTGATATCGCCCACCGGACGTGTTCCGAGGTCACCGTGCATGAGCTCCCGGCCTAACTTCGGGCTCCTCACCGCTTACTTAACGAAGTCTCTTCGGATCTCGCCGCCCGTCGCGGGATCAATCACCAGGCAATAGCCGCTCAGGCTGAGCGCCAGAATTCCGGCCTCACTTAGGCTGGTCTCGACAAACGTATCAGGCATGCTCGGTAAAGCTGCCCGCCACAACGCTCGGCCGGTTTTACCTATACAGAGCAAGTTCTCGAAGAGATTCGCCTTGCTGGAATCGGGCTCTATCAGAATGATGCATCGTTCGAGGCCGATGGGTATCGCCGACTTAATTGGGGCACCTCGATACAAGCCTTTCACCGCCAAGGATCCATCGCCGTTCCTTATGACGATGAAATTACCATTCGCTGTGAAAACGATCTCACCCATTGACTGCCACTCACGTCGCGACTGCGCCTCGATCGCGAGTATAACGCCCAGCGCCGCACCGTCTCATAGGAGACGACAATGCCACGCTCCAACAACATCTCTTCCGCCAGGCGAAGACTCAGGGGAAAGCAAAAATACAGCCACACCGCACGGACAATGATCGCTGGTGGAAACCGATGGCGCTTGTAGCTGCAGGGCGGACTCATGCCCGCGCTCTACACCGCTTACCGCCCCGCCGAAGTTAACGTGACAACGCCTCTGAGCACGTTGTACCCGCCTACTGAAAAAGCGAGCTCAACGCTGCTGGCTCGCGGGATCAGAGACGCAGAGGAGGCACTGCGGATCGGAGCTATGGCAGGGAGGATCCACTACCGGATCACCAGTACAGGAATAGTCGTACTTGCCAACACCGCTGAAGTTTGGCTCCCGAGCACGACCTTCTGTACGCCACGCCGGCCGTGAGAGGACATCACGATGAGATCACAGCCCTTGAGCTTGGCAAATCGAACGATTGCCGCGGCTGGGGAAACATCGATCTCCTGTTCCAGATCTACCGAGACGCCGTGTTCGGACGCGCGTTGCTCAATGGAGGTAATGCGCTCCTTCATTAAAGCATCAATCTGCTGGCGGGCTGCACGCGCCATCTGATCGCACAGCATCGAGCAGTTGCATGGTCACGGTCCTTTCCGAGCCCCCCAACCCTGATGGACACCTTAGAATGGCGCCCGCCGCGGTTAAGATGCGGTAAATCGGCATGGGGCGGTAAGAGTGGACGCCGAGGGGATCGGCGCTCTCCGCCTCCCGTAGAGCTCCTGCCTGATCGTTATGGTCGGATGTTCACTGCAATAACCCGCGTGGGCAGTGGGGTTGCACGTGCGATCGCGATGGGCGCACGACCATCCGGCCGCCGCTGGTGCATCAGAAGCCTGGTGGACGCGCTCAACCGTTGCCCTGGCCATCGTATGCGCCGATGTCGCCGGCTGTTCCGGCCTGATGAGCGCCGACGAGGAGAGGACCTTTACTCGCGTACCGACGCTCATCAGCAAGGTGGTTCAGCCGAGGCAGCGGAAACAAGGCGCATCGTCAAGACCATGCGCGACTGGAAGCGCGCCGCCGAAACGCTAGAGCTCGACGACAACCCGCGTGCTGAGGTGAGCGAGGCCCAAATCAAGGCCGCCGCTATGAGCGAGTCCATGAAATCGGGCCGCAAAGCGAACGTGTCCGACTATTTCAAATCAGTCGTTGAGTTCGTCAATGGAGGGCCGAGCGAAGCTCAACGCGCTGACCAGGTGCAGGAGCCGGCCGCCGAGCTCACTCCGGCTGAGGAGATGAAGGAGCGCATGCGCTCCCGAGAGAATACGGCGGCGGAGTATCCCGCGCCGAGGATCGACCTCGCGCCCCTGCAGCGAGGCGAAGATAACCAGAGCAGGACAATCGAACCCGAAGGAAACAAGGAAAATGGACACAGCCGAGACAGCCGAGATCGAAGCGCCAGCATCGAGCTTGCCCCAAATCCACGACCAGAACAGCGCGACAGAAGCGTTCGGGAATATCTACGAATCGCCCACTCTCTCACGTTTGCCCCCGGGCGTGAGGCCAAGTCCCTCAACAGTCTGCGAAACCTGTCCAGCAGCTGTATGGTACGTCTTGCCGGGCGAGCTTCGAGCCTACTGCAGGGTGATGCACGTCCAAGTGTACAGCAACGTGGAGAAGAACGACCTGGAAGCCTGCGACGGGCGGGAAATGGCGATCGAGCAAATGCTCGCCAAGCAGCAGGCCACATAGCCCAGTTCGATAAAATGATGGTCGAGACGCAGAACCTCTTGAAGGTCGCTACTCAGCAGCTGAGCGGCAACCTTCTGAGGTCTTGGAATTCGAACCGGAATCATGAGGTGCAATTCGGCGGCCGCGCGGAGAAGGTGCAGATTACCAAATCTGAGCGCACCGGCCGTTGGTCGTGGTCGACAATTGCCGACACGACGAAACGCGGCGTCGCCGACCTTGTCGCGAAAGTGAAGGAGCTCGCGCCGCCCCAGGCAATCACCTGGCTTCGCGATAGGGCGCGCCCGGCGACCGTCAACCCAATTTCGCGGGCACTGGAATCGTCGCCGGTTGAAATAGCGCGGCGCCGGATGGAGTTCGTGAAAGCCAGGACGTCGGGCCCCGCGATGGAAAAATCCAAAGCTCCTGATCTCGGCCGCGGATCCCGTCGCGACGATGGATTGTCGCTGTAGCCGCGGTGGTGATCTCCCCGGCTACGCCGTCTGATATCCGCGCTTGAGTTTCTGCCGCATGAGGTCAGTGAGGGCCGCTTGTCCCTCCTGCTCGTTAAGGTACGCATCACGCCGCAGCTGCCCGGCCCGACCGATACGTCCCCACTCGCGCCAGAGTGTCCAGCCGCCAAATAGGTCGGGCTGCACTTCCATCCGATAGAAGCGGTTCATATTGCAGCTGGCGTTAGACCGCGTCAGGTAAGTTCCGCTCATCGTTTCCGCCTTCAGCTGCGCTGCCTGAGGTCAGCGCTTACTTTACATTCATATTGTGCCTTCGACAGGTACTGTCAGCACGAGCGCCCATAGCCCGTGGATTGATCAAACCTCGACGACGCAGCCGGGATCAAACCATGGATTCTCGCGATCGCCATTGCGGTTGGGGTAGCCAGCTTGATTGGCCAGGATGCGCGTCCGACCGACCTTGTAGTCATGTGACCCATGATCATGGCCGTGGATCCAGAGCTCAGGCTGGTATTCCTCGATCAGGGCGCCGAGGTCCGATACGAAGGCCGGCGACAATTCGCTCCCCTGGTGCCTCGGTTGAACCGATTGCGGGTGTGGCGCGTGGTGCGTGACCACTACCGTAGGACCATCGTGCGGCTTCCCTAGCTCGCTACGGATGAACGCCAGATCGAGCCGATGCTCAGCCGCTGCATGCCACGGCATAAAGCGGCTGTAGTGACCGCTTTCCTCCCGGTAGCGGATAAGGCGGTGATCGTTCAGCTCCTGCCCGGCAAAGACCATCGACGGCTTGGGCGTCCCGAGAAGGCGGTAGTCCGTCCAAAGCGTACAGCCGATGAAGCGGACCTGCCCGATCATAACGGTGCGGCGATGCAGTAGATGGATGCCGACCTTGTCAGCGAGGTCGCTTCCAGCGGCCAGGCTGCCCTTCATCTCGCTCTTGTAGAACTCGTGGTTGCCAGCGACGTAGACGATTTCGCGGTCACGGAGCGGCCCGGCTTCCCGCTGCTCCACCATCCACTCGAGCGCAGCACTGATCGGCTTGTGCACATCGCCGGCGAAGACCGCGACATCAAACTCCGGCATCGGTTTGGCGAACAGGAACGGACCGAATTCGAGATGCATATCGGAAATCACCAAAAGGCGCATCCTGCCCTTCCTCATCTATCTGGCATTGTTGGCGGAATGCGCCTCGCTTCAGCCGCCTGACGCCGAGGAGCGCTACGCGATGCGCTTGGACCCAGCAAGCTGCAGCCTGCGGCGTCCACACGCGTTCGAACGCTTTATGACGCAGTCTGAAAGCTTTCCTGTAGCGTCCACCCGCGCTCGAACGCTTTATGACGCAGTCTGAAAGCTTTCCTGTAGCGTCCACCCGCGCTCGAACGCGTTATGACGCAGTCTGAAAGCTTTCCTGTAGCGCCTCCACGCGTTCGAACGCTTTATGACGCGTTAGATCGCGTCATAAAGCACGCACGTGCACGCGCATTCAAACATGGCTCGGCGCAACCGCGGCGCGTTCAAGGAGCTCGTTGACAGGTTTCGGAGCCCCGGGCGCCGTTCCCTGAGCAAGTCCGGATTCGAATTCGTCAATGTGCATTGCGAACAATCCGGCCTTCCGCGGGCCTATTACGTCTGCCTCGATGCTGTCCCCGACGAAAAGAACCTGATGCGGCTCCAAATTGAGCCGCTGGCAAACGAGCCGATAAATCTCGGCTTGAGGTTTCATCAGGCCGACCTCAAACGACAGAACGACCGTATCCGGCGCACCAGGCAGGCAATCGAGCAAAGCGTTCGCGTATGGTGCAGCGAGATTGGAGCAGACGCCAATTTTCAATCCGAGCTGCTCCAAGGTGTTCCAAATGGCATCGATTCCCGGTCGTAGCCGTGTCGAGGCGGTTTCCGCCAACAAGTCAGCCTCCAACTCGGCAAGCCGCGCATCGTCTGTGATCGTCGCAAGATCCTGGGCAAGATCGCGCAGGCTCATCGGAGTTGTCAGCGCTTGGGTTGCCGCCTTCGATGAAGTGGCACTGCCGATGAGTGCTCTGAACGGCCAGCGCTTGTCTTCAATTTCCACAAGTGTCCCGAACCCATCGAAGCAGACAGCCTGGATCTGCGGCGTAGCGTCCTGCCAGATCAGATTTGCCTCTGTGTATGGCGTGAAGTTCTCGTCGACCGCGTTTGGCGCGATCCCCGCACCCCACCTAATCGCTGCGACGTAGCTCCGCACAGCAAGCTGGTCGTCGAGTGTGCCGCTTAGAAGATCCAGGGCTGTCTGCCCGTTGAATGGCGCCGTCTTATGGTCATCAAACAGCCAATCCCTTTGTTGATCCGGTGATGCGAGAAGATGCTGCAGATCCGCATAGAGACCCAGAAGCGCAGAGATCCGCATCAGGACAGCAGTTTCGAGGACGAGTGATCCGTGTGTGCGCGCGATGGTCGACCAGTCGTGAAACTGAGCCGCGTCGCACTGCAGAAGCGCGAGCCGGTCGGCCGAGGACAATTCCCAGCGGTCCGCGATGTTCAAGAACGTGCGGAGTGCCGGCGCGCTTACGCGAGCTCGTTCCTCAGGCGACCTTTCCATCAATGTGCTCCCAGCTTGCCACTCAGAGGAGACAGAATAGCTGATTTGCGGACGTCAAAGTTCAAACCGACCCGGCTTAGWTGGCGACCTCGACCACCAGGCTCTCGTCAAACGCCGAATTGGAGAACAAGGCTCCGGCTGGATTGCAGAGGATCCGTGTTCCGCCTGGCCGGCGCATGTCGATGCTGTGATGAACATGGCCGTGCACCCACATCTCGGCGCAGCCAGAATCCGTCAGCTCGGATAGGTCAGACGCACAGTTTCCGGCGATCCATTTTCCGGTGTCGGCCGGCGCTACGCAGGCAGGGTGCGGAGCGTGATGAGTTACAACCACGCGAGGGAAAGAGGTCTCCTGGTCTATGAGATGTCGCAAGCGCTCGCGACTTGAGTGATGCAGCTGCTGAGCATCCTGAACGCGAAAGGGACGCTCCCCCGTTCCGTCGCGAAATCGAATGTCCTCACCAGTCGGCATTGTAGCATCGATGGCTCCTGCCAGACTGTAATCGGACCAGAGCGTAGCGCCGAGAAACTGCACGCCCTGGAGGTTGGTTGCGTCGCCCTCGAGCAGTGAGATGTCATTGGCTTTGGCGACGCGCCGAGCGGCGTCGATCGTGGTGCTCGGTTCGCCTCGCCAATGTTCGTGATTGCCCAACGTCGCAATGATGGGTCTGTCTCCGGCCAGGTGGCGCAGGAATTGGAAACCGGCTGGGATATTCCCCTGCCAAACATCCCCGGCCGACACCAGCACGTCGAACGCTGGCCGGCGAGGGGAGAACGCCGAAGGAAACGGGAATCCTTCGAGATGCAGATCCGATAGAACCCAGATTCTCACTGTTGCCCTGCTCCCAGGCGTAGGACTTTCCGCCGCGGCGTGAGCCTCTGGTGGAACGACGACAATGGACGCTCGACTGACCGTCCGTTCAGAATGGATCTGTGTTAGAATTCATGAGATGACCGTCCAGCACAAAACGGAGGCTGTCTGCACGAGCACCCAGGCCGACAAAACAATATCCTTGGTGATYGAGCTGCACTTCTCGCCTGAGGATATGGCTCGCATTGATCGAGCTGCACAATTCGAGGGCCTCGATCGGACCGCTCTTTTGCAACGCGCCGCGATCTTTGGCTTACGAGATGCGTTGCGAGAGTCTGAGCTCGTGCAATCGTTTGACGAAGGCGGCAATGGTTGAATTTCCGCGGAACCGTACCACACGCTCAACCACCTTATGCATAGACCCCCGCGCGCACCGCTTCCGCCGCTCCCTGTTATTACCACTTCTGCAAAAGTGGTAATAACAGGATCGGCTATGAGCCGGGGCGGCCGCGAACCTAGGCCGAGTGCTCGGCCAAATACTGGTTTAGCGTCTTCTGAGCCCGCCAGTGCCGATCAATCTCGATGCGGAGATTTGCCGGCCCCTTCAGCGCTGCAAGCTCGGCTAGACTGAAGCCACCGATCTCCGCCTCATGCCCAATAATGGCGAGGCCGAACAGACTATTATGGTCGCGTGGATTCATTTCAGCGACGATCCAAGTAGCGGGCGCCCACGGCAGAAATAGCTTCAATGCGGGCATTGGATCAAAGCCCCTATCCTGGCGGCTCCGATGCCAATTCGAAATCAGCAAATCCTGTATTTCACTAGATATTTCAATAACTTGGTAGAATTCCATGGTCTTTGGGATTTCATCCTGGACGGTGCGCCATCCAAGAACTGATTTAACCGCGGTTAAATCGGGCGGCCGAGAATTTGCAGCTGCAAATCCCGATCGCCCAGGCGAGCAGCCATCACCACGAGTCTCAGCCGAGTATAACCGCGGGTACAAAGGCCGCAGCAGTTATGACCACTTCTGCGAGAGTGGTCATAACCGGCCCGCCGCTCCAATCGCCGCAGATTTTTGCGGCGATTATGCCACCTAATCGCCGCAAGCTGAGATACCGTCCAAAAACGAGCGATTTCGGACACCCTACCCCGACCTGTCCATAAATCAGCTTGCGATATTTCCGGACATGTCCGATTTTTGCTCTACCCTTTTAGGACGAAAACCGATGTCCCGCGCCTTCGCCTATGTCCGCG
>NZ_JBFTZN010000239.1:0-12289 GCF_056406775.1 Allobosea sp. P1_A7 | reverse complement strand
GCTACAAGGGCAAGGACATGCCGCTGGTCTCCTATGACCTGCTTGGCGATGTCGACTACATGGATATCACCTGCGCGCCGAAGGCGCTCGGCGGAGGCCGCTGGGCTGCGATCGAGACGCTGGTCAGCCCGAGCCTCGATGAGATCGAACGCTGCATCCTCGAGATGGTCATGCGTGCCGGCGGTCAGCACTGCCCTCCCGTGGTGATCGGCGTCGGCATCGGTGGCACCTTCGACCATGCCGCCAAGCTCTCCAAGGACGCGACGCTGCGGCCATTCGGCCACCATAATCCGGAGCCGATGGTTGCCGATATGGAGGAGCGCCTGACAAGGGCGGTCAACCAGACCGGTTTCGGGCCAATGGGCGTCGGCGGCTCGACCACGACCTTCGGTGTGCATGTCGAGTACGCGTCAGGCCACGGTTTCACCCCTGTCGCAGTCTCCTTCAATTGCTGGATCAACCGGCGGACGCGCGCGAAGATCCACAATTCAGGCGTTGTGGATCGGATCGAATGAGCTCCTTCGACCTGCCCCGCCTGAAGCTGCCGCTGACACCTGCCGCGGCTCGGGCTCTGAAGCTGGGCGATCTCTTCCTGCTCGATGGCGACGCGGTGGCGACAGTCGGCATGCCCACGCAGAAGCGCATGGTGTCCGAGGTGGCGGCCGGTCGCGARATGCCGACACCGATGCGGGGCAGCGCATTCTTCCATATGGGCGTCAGCTATGACGAAGTGGATGGCAGGCCGGGACGCCTCCATTATGTCAATCCAACGACCTCGAGCCGCTTCAACGGCCTGATGCCTACCTTGATCCGGGAGCTCGGCCTGACCTCCGTCGGCGGCAAGGGCGGATTGTCACGCGAAAGCGCTGACGCCATGCGCGAGGTCGGCTGCGTCTATTTCTCCTTCGTCGGTGGCGCGTCGGCGCTGCTCAGCGAAGGCGTCGAAGAGGTCCTCGACAGCGCCTGGAACGACCTGATCATGCAGTTCCGGCTGAACCGCGTCAGGCTGGGAGGATTCGGACCGGTGACGGTTGCGATCGATGCCCATGGCAACTCCATCTATGAGCGCCTGATGACCTCCGCCCAGGCGCGCCTGCCGGAGATCCTGCAGGCCCTGCGGGCTCCCATCTCCCCCGTCGACGAGCAACACTGATGCAAGCGATCGAGATCACCCGGCCCGGTGGGCCGGAGGTGCTGGCCTTTTGCGAGCGCGCGTCCCCTGCGCTTGGCCCCAATGACGTCCTCATCCGGGTCCGGGCCGCGGCCGTGAACCGCCCGGATGTGCAGCAGCGGCGCGGGCTCTATCCGCCACCGCCCGGCGCGACCGACCTGCCTGGCCTCGACGTTGCAGGCATCGTCGAAGCCGTCGGCGCGGAGGTGGAATGGCCCAGGGCGGGTGACGCAGTCTGCGCGCTCGCCAATGGCGGCGGATATGCCGAGCTCTGCGCCGTGCCCGCGGTTCAGTGCATGCCCATGCCGAAGGGAGCGAGCTTCACCGAAGCTGCGGCACTGCCCGAGGCCTTCTTCACCGCCTGGAACAATGTGATCTGGCTTGGACGGCTCGCGGAAGGTGAAACGCTGCTCGTGCAAGGCGGCACCAGCGGCGTCGGCATGGCAGCGATCCAGATCGCCAAGAGCTTGCGGCAGGCCCGCGTGATCGCAACGGCAGGGACAGCCGCGAAGCTCGACATCTGCCGGGAGATCGGCGCCGATCACGCAGTGAATTATCGCGAGGACTGGGCGGCCGAGATTGTTGCGGCAATCGGCGCAGAGCAGGTCGACGTCGCGCTCGACGCGCAGGCCGGCCCCTACACCGAGAAGCAGCTGCAGCTGCTTGCGCCCGACGGCCGCGTCGTGCTGATCGCCAGCCATCTCGGCCAGATGGCGGAAGTCAATGTCCGCAACATCGTCCGGCGTCGCCTGACCCTGACCGGTTCGACCCTGCGCCCGCGTCCTGCCGCCTATAAGGGGCGGATCGCGTCGGAGCTCGTCGCCCATGTCTGGCCGTTGCTCGAGAGCAGGCGTATTCGCAACCACATCTGCGCAACCTTCGACTGGCGCGATGTACGGGAGGCCCATGCCCTGATGGACGCCGGCGAACAGGTGGGCAAGGTCGTCCTCACGCTCGATGGCTGACACCAGCGTTTGACATCGCTTCGGGCAGCAGGTCTCCTTGGCGTCGAGCAGGCGGGTGCCCCAGCATCACGCATAACAATCCGTCTGGCTGGGACCGCCTCTTGCCCTCGTTCAYTCCCGTCCAGTCCGTCGTCAAGGCGCTCGACCTTCTCGCCGAAATCAACCGCAGCGGATTGGCGACGGTTGGCGATCTCCACCGGCGAACCGGCCTGCCCAAGCCGACGATCGTCCGGCTCCTCGAAACGCTCATCGCCACCGGCTATGTCATGCGCGACAGCCGTGTGCGGGGGTATCAGGTGACTTCCGGTGTGAACCGGCTGAGCGCCGGCTTCCACGGTGCGCCGATGGTGATCGAGGCCGCGCGCCCCTGGGCGACGGCCCTTACCCGGCAAATCAAATGGCCCTGCGCCGTCTGTGTCCTCGACTACGACGCCGTGATCGTGCGTTTCAGCACCATTCCCGACAGCCCGATTTCCCCGTTCCACGCAACCCTCGGCCATCGGCTGAGCCTGGGAGGGCGCGCGCTCGGGCGGGCCTATCTCGCATTCTGTCCCGAAGAGGAGCGCACGATCGTGCGCTCTGCAATGCTGGCTTCCCCGGCCCCCGAGAACAGCGGCCTCGGCGACGAGGAGTTGGAACGGCTGATCGCCCAGGCACGCTGGCGCGGTTACACCGAGCGCGACCCTGCCGTCGAGCCGCGCACGTCTGCGACGATTGCCGTTCCCATCATGCTGGGCGAGCGCGTGCTCGCGACCTTCGGCGTCACCTTCTTCCGGTCCGTCGTGGCGACGCCCGATGATCGCGCGCGGATCATCCATCCCCTGAAGAAGGCGGCGGCAAGCATCGAGACGCAACTCAAGGCGCTGTCGCAATCAATGGGCGTCGCGTTTCAGGATGAGAAATAGGCCGCCTTCCCAACCTCCGTCGCCAGGAAGCCGCGCATAGTTCCGGGGCACAACCGCGCCGAACGATCGGTTGCCGCTCCGGAGGAACAGCCACCATGTCATTGTATTCTCGCCGCGCGTTCGCGGCGTCGCTCGTCGGCCTCGGTGCTCTGGCGAGCACGCGGGGCGCGCTCGGTCAGAGCTGGCCGGCCCGGCCGGTGACCATCATCGTGCCCTTCCCGGCCGGCGCGGCCACCGATGTCGTGGCCCGCCTGCTCGCGGAGAGGCTCCGCGCAGAGCTGGGGCAAGGTTTCATCGTCGAAAACAAACCTGGTGCCGGCGGAAACCTCGCCGCGGCCAGCGTCGTGCGCGCCGCCCCCGACGGGCATACGCTGTTCGTCTCCTCGTCTGGGCCGCTCGTCACCAACAAGCTGCTCTACAAGACACTCAGCTTCGACCCGCTCGTCGATTTCGAGCCGATCGCCATGATCGGAGATGTGCAGGTTGTGGTGGCGACGCACCCTTCCCTGCCAGTCAAGACACTGTCCGAGCTGATCGCCTACGGCAAAGCCAATCCGGGCAAGCTCACATTCGGAAGCCCGGGCTTCGGCCTGATGGGGCACATCGCCGGCGAACTGATCCAGCGCAAGGGCGGTTTCCAGATGACCCATGTGCCCTATCGCGGTTCTGCGCCGCTTGCGACCGATCTCCTCGCAGGAATCGTCAATGTCGCCGTCGATTTCCTTCCGCCCTATATTCCACATGTGAAATCCGGAGCCATCCGCGCACTCGCAGTCACGGCCGAAGAGCGGGCGCCGCAACTGCCCGATGTGCCGACCCTGTCGGAAGCGGGACTGACGGGAGTCAACGCCTCCTCCTGGTATGCGATCGTTGGTCCCAAGGGCCTTCCCGAGCCGATCTCACGCCGGATCAGCACGATCGTGAACGATTATGTGCTGAGCGCGGAGGGCCGCGCGAAGCTCGATCCGATCGGCGTGCGCTCGCTCGGCGGCGGACCGGACGTCGTCCGGAAAGCCCAGGCGCAGGAAATCGCCAAATGGAGCGAGGTCATCCGCACGGCTGCGATCGCCCTCGACTAAACCTTCGCCGCAAAGAAAAACCCCGGGTGAGCGCTACCGCTMACCCGGGGTTTTTGCATGCTCGGGATCAGACAGCGCCCGGCGAAACGTCGTCGAGATTCAGCAATGCCGCCGCATGTCCGCCGATCATGGTCCTGATGTCCTTCTCCGCGAATTGCAGGTCGAGCAGCCCACCGACGATCTCGCGGTAGCCATCGACCGGGCGTGGCGAACCGAGCAAGCCGAGATCGGAGCACAGCAGGGTGCGTTCGACACCGGCGACCTCGATCAGATGAGCGAGGTCGGACATCTCGTATTTCTTCGAGCGCCCTTCGACGAACATGCAGATCGAGTGCTCCATATAGGCACCGAGCGAAACGAGCTGGCGGATGTCGGCATCCGTGCAGCCCACGATATAGGTCGGGTGGTTGACGATCATCTTGCGGACGCCGCGCGCACGCGCTTCCTCGAACACGAGGTGGAGTTCAGAGGCATGGAGGTGGCCGCCCGCGAGAACGATGTCCCCCTCGGCAATCAGGTCGAGGATCTGCTTGACCGCGTCCGTCACCGTGCCGCTCGCATCGAGTGCGGTGAGCGGCAGCGCATCCAGCATCTTCCCTGCGGTCTTGGGGAAGGTCTTGACGGCGCCTGACGCCAGGACCGCGATATGGTTCGCGGCCGAGAGGGTCGGCAACCAGACGATCTTGCCGCCGATCTTGATGCAATGGTCGACGGCATGCGGATTGAACCCGCCCGAGGCATTGTTCAGCGCCACGCCGGAAAACAGCTTCAAGCCATTGTCGGGGAAGAGCTTCTCCAACATCACGGCATGCGAGGTACCGAGGTAGAAATGGTCCTTGTAGACAAGCGCGCGGAACTTCGCGGAGGCAGCGTCGAGCATGGCCTCATGATGGTCGAGGATGCGCGGCATCGCGGCGGGGCCGCTGTGACAGTGCAGATCGACCGCACCGACGAGCAGATCCGCGACCTGCCGGGCACGGTCGGTTTGGGGGGCCTTGTCGAGAAGCATGCTGAAGTCCTCAGGGCGTTTCGCCGGGCATTGGATAATCTGCGGCGTTGATCACCCAACCGGGCTTTTCCGAGAAATCCATGCGTGGCGGTGAGAAGATGTCGATCATCTGGTTCAGGCCGGGCAGCACCGACCGGGACGTGTGGATCGAAGGCGGCGGGATGACCGTCAGCGACGGAGCCGCCATCAACTCGTGCTCGTCCTCGCGCCAGATCCTCATATCCGGCGTCCAGGGCCAGCGGATATCGTGGATGTAGGCGCCGTCGATGACGAGTGAGCCCTGCTCGAAATCGTCATGGTGATGCGGCGAGAGCTTGGTGATGTCGCGCAGCCCGAGCCGCGGGTCGAGCACGTTCACCATCAGCGTCGTGCAGCGAAAAATCCGGCCGAAGCGGCTCTCGCCCCCCTCGCCTTCCAGGCTGTAGCGCCGCAGTTTCCAGCCCCCGCGCGGCTCGGGCCAAGGCTCCAGGAGCGCGACATTGGCGTGCGGTTCGGCATAGGACGAGGCATTGGAACAGGCTGCCGCCAGATCGGTCGCAGCAGTGGAGAAGATCCGGATGACGCGGCCATCACTGGCTGCCGTGACCTCGGAATCTCCGGGCGGCACGAACAGGATGGATGAGCCCGGCGAGGCGAGGCTCTCCCCGCGGGCAGAGAGCGACGCGCCCATGGCAGCGTCCGGCAGGATCACGCAATACTCATCCGGATGGCCGATGCGCGCCAGACTCGCCCCCGCGCGCACCTCCGAATAAGCGACGATGAAATTCTGCCCGCGCGCGATCCAAGTGCGGGCATCGGACCCGGCCTCCTGCGGCTCCTGCGCATAGAAGCGCGCATAATCCGCGCCGGCATAGGACGAAACGGGCGAAGCCTTGGCAGGCGCCCCGGTCGCGAGTTTGGCGCGGGGGTCGGTGGGGTGGAACATCGAGAATCTCTCCAGTTCAGCCGACTGCAGCCTGAGAAGCACGGGTTTTCATCGCCGACATCTCGCTGAACGCGTGGCCGGCCGCCTTCCTCAGGAAGCCCTGGTCGGACGAGACGATGAAGGCGCTTGCACCGCGCTCGGCAAAATCGGCGGCCTCATCGGCGTCGTCGGTCATGACGCAGACCGGCTTGTTCGCCCKTTTCGCTGCGGCGATGATCCTGTCCACCGCATCGCGGACCACAGGCGCGTCCCGTGTCGGCGCACCGAAAGCAACCGTAAGGTCGCCGCGGCCAATGAAGACGGCGTCGAGCCCATCGACGGCGAGGATCGCGTCGATCTCCTCGAGTGCAGCGGGATCCTCGATCATCGCGATGGCGGCCGTGGCGGCGTCGGCCGCATCAACATGGTTCCACATCTTCAAGGCGCCGTAACCGCCGGCCCGGGTCACGCCCGAAAATCCGCGCGCACCGCCCCGATAGCGGCAGGCGGCAGCAAGGATACGGGCCTGCGCGACACTCGAGACATGCGGCGCCAGGACACCGACTGCGCCGCAATCCAGGACCGACAGGATCGCGTCATGCGAAAGCACCGGAACACGCACGACCCCGGCGACCCCGGCGGCCCGGGCCGCGAGAAGCGCCACATCGGTAGAGCCCCTATCGAAGGGGGCATGCTCCTGGTCGATGACGACGAAGTCGAAGCCGACTGCGCCGAGGATCTCGATGGCGTGGCCGGTCGGTGTCTTGATGAAGCTGCCGATCAAGGACTCGCGATCGAGCAAGCGGCGCCGGAAGGAATTGTAGGGCGTGTTCTGCATGGACTCGGCACGGGATCGAGCGGCTGGGATGCGCCATCATCGCATCCGGCACCGGCGCAGCATGGCGATCTCCGCGCATTTCGCATTGTGAAATGGCGTGTGCGGCGCCCGTCGTTTCAAGCAATGAAACGAACAAAGAACCTCGTTGTGGTCGGCCGATGGATCGCCCACCACCACAGACAAATGGGGAGGACCATCACATGCACGCTCGCTTGACCACGGCCTTGGGCTTCACTCTGGCGCTGGCGGTTTCCGCCCAGGCCGGCACACTCGAAAAGGTCCGCGAGCGCGGTCAGCTGCTCTGCGGCGTCAGCCCGGGTGTGGCGGGCTTCTCCGTCCCGGACGAGGCCGGTCGCTGGACCGGATTCGATGTCGACCTGTGCCGGGCCGTCGCCGCCGCCACATTGGGCGACGCAAGCAAGGTCAAGTTCATCCCCCTCAGCCCGAAGGACAGGTTCGTCTCGCTGCAGAGCGGCGAAATCGACGTGCTCTCCCGCCAGGCGACCTGGACGCTCTCGCGCGACACGCAACTCGGTCTGCGCTTCGCCGGGATCAACTACTATGACGGCCAGGGCTTCATGATCCGCAAGTCACTCAATGCGGGCTCCGCCAAGGAGCTTGGCGGTGCGTCGGTCTGCGTGCCGACCGGTACGACCACGGAACTGAACATCGCCGACTTCTTTCGCGCGAATGGGATGAAGTACGAGTCCGTCAGCTTTGAATCGGGCGATCAGGCCGCCAAGGCCTTCGAGTCGGGACGCTGCGACGTCTTCAGCAACGACGTCTCGGCGCTGTCGGCCTACAGGCTGAAGCTGGTCAACCCGGCAGAATTCGTGATCCTGCCCGAACTGATCTCGAAGGAGCCGCTCGGTCCAGTCGTGAGGCAGGGCGACGAGGCCTGGAACAGCATCGTCCGCTGGTCCTATTTTGCGATGGTTGCTGCGGAAGAGCTTGGCGTCAGCTCGGCCAATGCCGACCAGCTCGCCGCCTCCGGTTCCCCCGAGGTGCGCCGCCTGCTTGGCAGCGAGGGCAAGTTCGGCGAGCCAATGGGCCTGAAGRACGATTGGGCGATGCAGATCGTCAAGCAGGTCGGCAATTACGGCGAATCCCACGACCGCAATGTCGGCGCGGGCTCGCGGCTGGGGATCGCGCGCGGGCTGAACAATCTCTGGAGCAAGGGCGGTCTGCAATATTCGCCGCCGGTACGCTGACCATCCGCGTTGCCGCGCCCACGACGGAGAAAGCTGTGTCGAACCCCACCGTCATCCCGGTTCCGCGTATCGCACGCCTGCRGAACGTCCCGGCGCGCCGCACCCCCGCCCCCATGGAGGGAGCACCGCCGCCGGTGAGCCTGCATCTCAACGAGTCCTCGGAGCCGCCCGCTCCGAGTGTCGTGGCGGCGATGTGCGCCGCCGCCGGCCAGGTGAACCGCTACCCCGATCATGACGGCGCCTCGCTGATCGAAGCGCTGGCTTCGCGCCTTGCCGTACCGCCAGCACAGATCGTGCTGGGGGCCGGCTCGAACGAACTCCTCTTCGCCAGCGCCGAATTGGCCCTCGACGCGGACGACGAGGCGGTGGCGCCGCATCCTGGCTTTCCAGCCTATGCCAAGGGCGCCGCGATGCGCGGCGCAAAGCTCGTATCTGTTCCGAACCGGCGCGATGGCCTCGTCGACGTCGTGGGCACCCTGGGCGCCATCACCGACCGGACACGCCTCGTCTTCGTCGCCTCGCCGCATAACCCGACCGGCGGCATGCTCGACGAGGCCGATGTGGAGCAACTCGTCGCCGGCGTCCCGGATCATGCCCTGCTGCATTTCGACGAGGCCTATTTCGAGTTCGGCCATCATGCCGGCGGGCCCGACGTGCTCGCCATCCTGCGCCGCCGCAGCGGCCCCTGGATCTCGACGCGCACCTTCTCGAAGGCATTCGGTCTTGCCGGCATCCGCGTCGGATACGGCATCGTCGGCTCACCGGCGCTGGCTGATGCCTATCGCAAGATCCGCACCAATTTCAGCGTCAACGCCGTGGCGTTGGCGGGAGCCGAAGCGGCTTTGAAGGAGCCCGCCTATCTCACCGACCTGCTCAGCAGGACCGCGGACGGCCGCGACTGGCTGGCGGACCAGTTGAAGGATCTTGGCTTCGTGGCCTTGCCCAGCGCGGCGAATTTCCTGGCGGTCCTCACGCCCGCACCGGCCGCCGAATTCGCCAAAGGCCATTACGGCACCTTCTTCGGCCACCGCGATGCTGTCCTGGGACAAACACATGCTGCTCCGCCCCACGTCGCGGAGCGTCAACCGGGAGCTTGACTAGCCGCGGCCTCACGCCGTCGGCAGCGACAACAGACCCCGCGCCTCTGCGACCGACGCCACGTGGCGGTCATAGCTGCCTGCCATCTCGGCGATGCGCTTCACGAGGGCGGCATTGGACGGCGCGAGCGTGTCGCGATCGAGGCGGACATTGTCCTCCAGCCCGGTCCGGCAGTGACCGCCGAGTTCGAGTGACCAGCGGTTCAGCGTGATCTGGTCGCGCCCGATTCCGGCGCCCGTCCAGGTCGCGTCGGGCGCCAGCCGCTTCAATGTCGCGATGTAGAACTCGAACGCAGCGCGATCGACCGGCATCGCGTTCTTCACGCCCATCACGAACTGGACATGCAGGGGCCCCTTGATCGCGCCCGCGATACCCATCTCGGCAGCCTTGAAGATCATCGAGAGATCGAAGGCTTCGATCTCGGGCTTGACGCCGTGAGTCAGCATCTCCGCCGCCAGCCAGTCGACGAGATCCGGGCTGTTCTCATAGACCCGCGTCGGAAAATTGCATGAGCCTGTCGAAAGTGAGCACATGTCCGGCTTGAGCGGGATCATGCCCCCGCGTTCCCTGCCCGCCCCAGAGCGCCCTCCGGTGGAGAGCTGCACGATGATGCCCGGGCAATGTTTGCGCAGCCCCTCGAGCAGGCGGCCAAAGCGCTCAGGGTCGGAGGTCGGCGTGCCCTCGTCGGTGCGGACATGGCAATGCGCCAGCGTCGCCCCCGCCTCGAAGGCCTCCTGCGTCGACTCGACCTGCTCGGCAATCGTGATCGGAACGGCGGGATTGTCGCGCTTGGTCGGCAGCGAGCCGGTGATCGCGACAGTGATGATGCAGGGTGTGGTCATGGCAGCGCCTTCATGCATGGGTGGGCGCAGGCACGGTGATCGGACGGGACAGGCGCGCCTGCGCGGTCAGGCGGATGCCCGCATTGGCCGCACCATAGCCACCATAGCCATTGCGCTGGACGATCTCGAAGAACAACCCGCCATCGAGCGTCGCGGTATAGGCCTGCCAGAAATCGCCGCCGGCATCGCGGTCGTAGAGAATGTTGAGCGCCTTTAGCGCATCGATCTCCTCGGGAGGCAGATCGGACCGCGCTTCGAGGTCATCGTAATAGTTCTCCGGAATCGGCAGCATGGCGACGCCATTGGCCACCAACCGTTCGACGGTCGCCCGAATATCATTCGTGGCGAAGGCGATATGTTGCACGCCGGAGCCGAAGAAATCGGTGATGAAGCGGGCCGACAGCGTCCGGTGGCTTTGCGAGCCGTTGAGAATGAGTCTCAGGCCATGGCCGGCCTGACCATCCAGCCCGCTCTCGATGACCTGGCTCTGGACGACGCCCCCTGGATCGATCACCGCCTGGCTCGGCGTCTTCGTTGTCTTGAACAGCGACGAGTAGAACAGCAGCCAGGTCAGCATTTCCTCATACTGCATGCTCTGCGAGATGTGATCGACCCCCACCAATCCGGCGCTTGAGCCATTCGCGCCGGTGGGCTCGAAATCCACCTCCGACCAGCGTCCAAGGGCGGAAGACTGATCCAGGAAATAGAGCAGGCTGCCGCCAAGGCCGCGCACGGCCGGGATGTCGAGTTCGCCTGGCCCGACCGCGCCGGC
Source organism: Allobosea sp. P1_A7 (assembly GCF_056406775.1). Classification (NCBI taxonomy): domain Bacteria; kingdom Pseudomonadati; phylum Pseudomonadota; class Alphaproteobacteria; order Hyphomicrobiales; family Alloboseaceae; genus Allobosea; species Allobosea sp. P1_A7. The sequence continues at coordinate 1,495 of NZ_JBFTZN010000239.1, read as the reverse complement.
ATGAGGCACATCGAGCAGGGCCGTCGCGCGTTCTGTGGCCGCGCCCGCATCTGCAACCCTCAGCGCGATCGCGCAGACCGAGGTCCCATGCGTGATCTGGTAGCTATGGGCGAAACCGTCGATATCGCTGTTGAGCACGATGCGGATATCGCCCTGGCTCCAGAGATCGACATCCTTGGAGCGATGCGCGCCGACGCGGCTGAATCCGAGCGCGCTCAGAAGGCTCTGGAAGCCCGGCCGCTCGGCCTCGGCGATGGCGAACTCGATGAACTCGACCGCTTCGACAGGCTCAGGCGCCGGCATTGCGACCGCGCCGGGCACCGGCCGGCCGAGCTCCCGTGCCGTCTCGTCGAGCAGCCAGAGCAACGACCGATGGCCGTCGAGCGCCACCGAGCGGGCAGAGCCGGCCCGGAATCGGTCGTTGAAGATCTCGAGCGACAGGACGCCGTCATAGCCAGTCGACGCGAGCGCCCTCATGAAGGCAGCAAGATCGAGATCGCCCTGCCCCGGCAGGCAGCGCCAGTGGCGGCTCCAGGAGAGATGATCCATCTGCAGCTTGGGGGCATCCGCCATCTGCACCATGAAGATCCGGTCGCGCGGGATGGTGCCGATGCTGGCGGGATCGAGCCCGCGCGAGAGGATGTGGAAGCTGTCGAGGATGATGCCGACATTGTCGCGGCCGGCCCGGCGCACGATTTCCCAGGCATCGCGATAGTCGACGACATGACGCCCCCAGGCCAGCGCCTCATAGCCGACGCGCAACCCTCGTTTGGCGGCCCGCTCGCCAAGCTCGGCGAAATCGCCGGCGAGCCTGTCGATGCCGCTCAAGCCCTCGGGCGAGACACTCGAGCAGACGAAGAGCAGGTCGGTCCCAAGCTCCTGCAGGAGGTCGAATTTCCGTTCCGCCCGGTCGAATGTCCGCCCCCGCCGCGCATCGGGCATGCCTTCGAAATCGCGAAACGGCTGGCAGGTCACGATCGCGAGCCCGAGATCGCCGCAGATCCGGCGCACCTCTGTCGGCGAGCCCGGGAAGGCGATCAGGTCGTTCTCAAAGATCTCGACGGCACGAAAACCGGCAGCCGAAATGGCCTCGAGCTTCTCCTGAAGCGTACCGGAGACGCAGACGGTGGCGATGGAAGGGATCATGAGCGCGTCTCCTCGTAGCCGAGCTGTGCGACCGAGCGCAGGTCCTCCGATGTCGTGGTGGGGAATCCGAAGAACTCGAGATAGGCCGGGATCTGCTCGAACAACATGTCGACACCGATCTGGAATGCGCAGCCGCGGGCGCGAACAGCGGCCAGGAAGGGAGTGATCTCCTGCTTCATCACCACTTCCCCGACAAAGGCCGAAGGCGCGATGCGCGCGACATCCATCGGCAAGGGATCGCCTGCCTTCATGCCGAGCGGCGTCGCATTGACCAGGATCGCGAACCCGGCCGGATCGTTCGAGCCGACAGTGACGACCAGTTGCGGATAGTGCTTGCGAAGCCTGTCAG
>NZ_JBFTZN010000238.1:0-9310 GCF_056406775.1 Allobosea sp. P1_A7 | reverse complement strand
CCCCTATGGCATCGGGCACATCTATTCCGGCAACGTCGTCATCTACAATCCCAAGCTGATCAGCCCCGCGCCGACCGGTTTCAAGGATTGGCTCGACCCGAAATGGGGCAACAAGATCGGCTTCATCGACATTCAGTATCAGTCGATCATGGTCGCCGCCTCGATGGCCGCAACGAACGGCGCCAGCATGAACGACCTCGACAAGGCGAAGGAGGTTCTGCTCGCCGTCAAGAAGACGGGCGCGCGCGTCTACCCGACGAACGAGGCCTTCGCCCAGGCGATGAAGAACGAGGAGGTTGGCATCAGCGCGATCTGGAAAGCGCGCGTCGTCCAGTGGCAGGATGCCGGCATTCCCTGCGAGGCGGTTTCCCCGGTTGAAGGCATCCCGGCCTATGTCTCCGGTTTCGTCATCCCGAAGAATGCTCCGAACAAGGAGAATGCCTACGCCTATATGAACGCCATGCTCGAGAAGGCGCCTCAGGAGGCCTTCGCGGTCGATATGGGCTATAACGGCACTGTGACCGGTCTCAATGTCGCGGCCGCCCTGCAGAAGCGCATCGGCTTCACGCCCGAAGAGGAAAAGCGCCTCAAGGATCTCGACTACGGCTTCCTCGCCAAGAACGATTCGGCGATGAAGGAGTGGTGGGACAAGGTCTTCAAGGCGTGATGCGGCCATGAGCACGACTGCCCCCGAAGCTGTTGCGGGCGGCCGCACCGGACTTGCCGGGGCGCTCGTCGTGSCGGCGACCATCTTCGTCGCGATCGGGCTGATCGGCCCGGTCGCGATCCTGTTCCGCTATTCGCTGAACCAGTTCATTCCGGGCCAGTTCATGGTCGACGGACTGACCATCGAGAACTACGTCAAGTTCTTCACCGACACCTATTATCTCAACGTGCTCATGCGCACCGTGCGCGTCGCGGTAATCTGCACCATCGCTTGCCTGATCATGGGCTTCCCCCTGGCCTATGTGCTGGCGCGCACCGAAAGCCGGTTCAAGAACCTGCTGATCATGGCCGTCGTGCTCCCCCTGTTCGTCGGCAACGCGGTTCGTGCCGCCGGCTGGATGACCGCTTTTGGCAACAAAGGCGCGCTCAACGCCTCCCTGATGGGGCTCGGCCTGATCAATCAGCCGATCGAGATCATGTTCACCGAGACGGCCGTGATCATCGGCATCGTCGCGGTCAACCTGCCCTTCATGGTGCTGACCCTGCAGAGCGTCATCGAAGGTATCAACCGCAATGTCGAGGAGGCAGCGTTCAGCCTGGGCGCTGGCCCMGTCGCAATGTTCCGCCGCGTCCTCTGGCCCCTGGCACTCCCGGGGATTCTCGCTGGCACGATCCTGACCTTCATCCTGGCGATGAATGCCTATGCGACCCCAGTTCTGCTCGGAGGCCCGAAGTTCCAGACGATGGGGCCGCTCGTCTATGGCCAGTTCGCGCAACAGAACAACTGGCCCTTCGGCGGTGCGATTTCCTTCATCCTGATGACGGCGACGCTCCTGCTGACCGTGGCGGCCCACCTGATCGTGCAGAGGCGTTATCGCTGAGGGCGCCGCCGGCCGCAGCGGCATGTTGCCGCCGGTCTCAGTGGCGCTTCCACTGGTCAAGCGCGCGGCGGCACTCTAAATCTCGCGCATGACCATTTCCGGATCGCTCGTCCCCATCGCAGTCGGCGCCGTCGCCCTGGTGCTGCTGCTGGGTCTCGCCAACATGCTGCGCGGCGGCAGCGCCAACACATCGCAGAACCTGATGCGACTGCGCGTGGTGCTGCAATTCGTCGCGATCCTAGTGATCATCGGCGTGCTCTGGTGGCGCGGAGGCTGAGCCCGCCTCACTTTTCAGCGGGCGCGACATCTCTGACTGACGATGCGTAAGCTGTTGATAAATCAGATATTCTGGAAAACCCGCCAGGGGTCTCAACCGCGCTTGCCGCATTCTGGACACGAGTCTATGCGTTTCACTAACGTCCGTTCAAACGATAAAAAGAACCTGTAGCCCATGCCGCGCGTCGCGTTGCTGATCCTTGCCGGCTTCCTGGCTGCCTCGCCTGCCCTGTCGCAGTCGCAGGCCTTGCCTCCCGGAGTTTCCAGCTACGCCCCCGCAACCGAAACCCCCGTTCCGTCCTGGGAAGCGCGCCTCGGCATCGCTCCCGCGAATCCGGGCGGCCGCGAAAGCGGACTGCTGAACTTCAATGGCGAGGTGGTGACGCCGCGCGTCATCCCGCTTAATGACCGCATCGCCTCGGCCTTCGTGCCGCGCTTCCATCTTGGCTCCAGCATCAATTTCAATGGCACGCGCTATGCCTATGCGGGCGCGACCTGGACCGTCGATCTCTCGAAGAATGTCTTCGTCGAAGCCAGCTTCGGCGCCGCCGTCAATGACGGCAAGACCGGTGCGGTCGTCCCGGAGAACCGACTCGTCGTCGGCTGCGATACCGGCACGCGCGGTGCTGCGGCGCTCGGCGTTCGCCTCAGTGATCGCTGGAGCCTGATCGCGACGCTCGAGCAATTCGGCACCACCGGCTGCTCCGACAAGGACAAGCCACGCGGCCCGGCCAATTTCGGCGCCAAGCTCGGCTACACCTTCTGACCCTTCGCTGGAGCATCGACCCGAAGAGCGGATTGCGGCTTTCGGGACTGCCGACGCGGACACAGAAGGTTGGTGACCGGATACGAGTTTCGGTCCGATGATCGAAAGCATCTCGGCAGGGCGCGGGCTGTGGCGCTCCAAGCCTTTCGTTGCGGACGCGACGCGCTATAACGCGTCATGGTCAAGCTGAATCGCATCTATACGCGCACCGGGGATAACGGCACGACCGGGCTCGCAACCGGCCMACGCCGGCCGAAATACGACTTGCGCGTCGCAGCCTATGGCACCGTCGACGAGACCAATGCCTGCGTCGGACTGGCACGGCTGCATGCCGCAACCGAGGATGGCGAGGTCGATGCCATGCTCGGACGGATCGCCAACGATCTTTTCGACCTCGGAGCCGATCTCTCGACGCCCGACACCGGCGAGACGCTCGCCTATGAGCCGCTGCGCATCGTCCAGGCCCAGGTCGACCGCCTCGAAGCGGAAATCGATCAGCTGAACGCGGCGCTCGCCCCGTTGCGCTCCTTCGTCCTGCCCGGCGGAACACCGGCAGCCGCCCATCTCCACCTCGCCCGCACGGTCAGCCGGAGGGCCGAACGCCTGATGGTCGAGCTCGCCCAGACCGAGGGGGAGCGCGTCTCCGCGCCGGCGCTGAAATACATCAACCGGCTTTCGGACTTCCTCTTCGTTGCCTCACGTTTCCTCAATGCCAGGGCCGGGGGCGATGTGCTCTGGGTTCCCGGGCAGAACCGCTAGGGCCGGATATGTTCGTACCGCTGCATGACGGCGTTCCGCTGCGCTTCATGCGCGCGCCCTATGTGACCTATGCCCTGATCAGTGCCTGCATCGGCATCCATCTCGCGATCTGGATCCTGCACGAACCGCCGGGCGAGATCGCCGTCATGGCCGGCTTCGGCCTGATCCCTTCCGTCTTCTTCGGCACCGCGCAACTGCCCATCGAGATCATGCAGGCTCCGGCCTGGCTGACGCTGTTCAGCAATGTGCTGCTGCATGCGAGCTTCGCCCATCTCGTCGGCAACATGCTGTTCCTCTGGGTCTTCGGCGACAATGTCGAGGACGCGATGGGCCATTTCCGCTTTCTGGCCTTCTTCTTTCTTTGCGGCCTGGCCGGGTCGCTGGCGCATGCCATCATGAATCCTGAGTCGGAGCAGCCGCTGATCGGCGCATCGGGCGCGATCTCGGGCGTCATCGCCTCCTATCTGATGCTCTATCCGCAGGTCCGGATCTGGGGCCTCGCCTTCAAATGGATCCCGCTGCACGTCCCGGCGATGTACGCGCTCGGCGCCTGGATCCTCTTCCAGTTCATGTCAGCCTTCGTCGACCCGCAGGGCAATGTCGGCTGGTGGGCGCATCTGGGCGGGCTTGCGACCGGCGCGGCGCTGACCCCGATCTTCATCCATCGCGGCGTTGGGCTGTTCGGGCGCGCTGCAAGAGGGTGACGCCCGCGACTTTGGCGGCGTTGACAAGCCTAAACAGCCATCGCTACGGTCCCCCGGCATTCCAGCCGAGAGCCACGATGCCGTCATCCTGCCGCGTCGCGCGGCGCGGCCTCGATCGTATCTCTCCCGAACGGTGAAGCGACGATGAAGATCCTTGTGCCCGTCAAGCGGGTTGTCGACTACAATGTGAAGATCCGCGTGAAGGCGGACGGCTCGGGCGTCGAGCTTGCCAATGTCAAGATGTCGATGAATCCGTTCGATGAGATCGCCGTCGAGGAAGCGTTGCGGCTGAAGGAGGCCGGCAAGGCGACCGAGGTCATCGTCGTCTCGATCGGCCCGGCGCAGGCCGCGGAAACCATCCGCACGGGTCTCGCCATGGGTGCCGATCGCGGCATCCTGGTGAAGGCCGAGGGCACGGTCGAGCCGCTCGCCGTCGCCAAGCTCCTGAAGAAGATCGTCGAGCAGGAGAGCCCTCAGCTCGTCATTCTCGGCAAGCAGGCGATCGACGACGACTGCAACCAGACCGGCCAGATGCTGGCCGCCCTGCTCGGCTGGCCGCAGGGCACCTTCGCCTCCAAGGTGGTGATCGGCGATGGCTCGGTCGATGTCACCCGCGAGGTCGATGGCGGCCTGCAGACCGTGGGGCTCAAGCTGCCGGCGATCGTGACCACCGATCTGCGACTGAACGAGCCGCGCTACGCCTCCCTGCCCAACATCATGAAGGCCAAGAAGAAGCCGCTTGATGAGACCACCGCCGAAGCGCTCGGCGTCGACATCGCGCCGCGCCTCAAGGTCCTGAAGACCACCGAACCGCCAAGCCGATCGGCCGGCGTCAAGGTCGGCTCGGTCGCCGAGCTGGTTTCCAAGCTGAAGAATGAAGCAGGAGTTATCTGAATCATGACGACGCTGCTTCTCGCCAAGCACGACAACAAGAGCCTCAACGAGGCCACCCGCAAGGCCCTGACCGCCGCCAAGGCGCTCGGCGCGCCTGTGCATATCCTGGTCGCCGGTACGGGCTGCAAGGCGGTTGCCGAGGCCGCAGCCAAGCTCGACGGCGTCGAGAAAGTGCTGCTGGCCGACGATGCTGCCTACGAGCACCGGCTTGCCGAACCGCTGTCTGCCCTCATCGTCTCGCTGGCCGGCCCCTACGACGCGATCGTCGCGCCGGGCACCACGACCGGCAAGAATGTGATGCCCCGCGTCGCCGCCCTGCTCGATGTGATGCAGATCTCGGAAATCACCAAGGTCGTCTCGCCTGACACCTTCGAACGTCCGATCTATGCCGGCAACGCGATCCAGACCGTGCAGAGCGGCGAGGCCAAGAAGGTGCTCACCGTGCGCGGCGCGTCCTTCGCCGCGACCGGCGACGGCAACGCGACCGCGCCGATAGAAGCGGTTGCCGCTGCCGAGCACGCCGGCACCTCGAGCTTCAAGGGCGAGGAAGTCGCCAAGTCCGATCGTCCGGAGCTCGCGTCGGCCAAGATCATCATCTCGGGCGGCCGCGCGCTCGCCTCGGCCGAAAATTTCGGCAAGGTGATCGAGCCCGTCGCCGACAAGCTCGGAGCCGCCATGGGTGCCTCGCGCGCCGCGGTGGACGCCGGCTATGCCCCGAATGACTGGCAGGTCGGCCAGACCGGCAAGGTCGTGGCGCCGGACCTCTATATCGCCGTCGGCATCTCGGGCGCGATCCAGCATCTCGCCGGCATGAAGGATTCGAAGGTCATCGTCGCCATCAACAAGGACGAGGAAGCCCCGATCTTCCAGATCGCCGATTACGGCCTCGTCGGTGACCTCTTCACCATCATGCCCGAGCTTGCGGCCGAACTCGCCAAGATTGGGCGCTGACCGATCGGCCGCTGACGCCAGCGGCACGAATGTGATATCCGGGCCGCTTGCTCTGGGCGGCCCGCGTCGCTTTCACGATGAAGGCGATCAGACGAAAGATGGATCAGGACATGTCGGACGAGGCGATCAAGACGATCGGCATCATTGGCGCGGGGCAGATGGGCAACGGCATTGCCCATGTCGCGGCCGTCGCTGGCTTCGACATCCGGCTGCACGACCTCGCCGAGGACCGCATCAAGGCCGCTCTGGCGACGATCGACGGCAATATGGCGCGTCAGGTCAGCAAGGGCGCCATGGATGACTCGCTACGGCGCGAAGCCATGGCCAAGATCGTCGCGACGCCGACCCTGGAAGGGCTTGGCGACTGCGACCTGATCATCGAGGCCGCGACCGAAAGCGAGGAGGTCAAGCGCAAGATCTTCACCGCCGTCTGCCCGCATATCAAGCCGGAGACGATGCTTGCGTCCAACACCTCGTCGATCTCGATCACCCGGCTTGCCGCGGCGACCGACCGGCCGGAGCGCTTCATCGGTATCCATTTCATGAACCCCGTGCCGCTGATGCAGCTCGTCGAGCTGATTCGCGGCATCGCCACCGACGACCACACCTTCGAGGCGGCCCGCAGCTTCATCAGCAAGCTGCACAAGACGGTGACGGTCTCGGAGGATTTCCYGGCCTTCATCGTCAACCGCATCCTGCTGCCGATGATCAACGAGGCGGTCTATACGCTCTATGAGGGCGTCGGCTCGGTCGAGGCGATCGACACCGCCATGAAGCTCGGCGCCAATCATCCGATGGGTCCGCTCCAGCTTGCCGACTTTATCGGCCTCGATACCTGCCTCTCCGTGATGCAGGTGCTCCATGATGGCCTGGCGGATTCGAAATATCGCCCCTGCCCGCTGCTGGTAAAATATGTCGAAGCCGGCTGGCTCGGCCGCAAGACCAAGCGCGGTTTCTACGATTATCGCGGGGAAAAGCCGGTCCCTACCCGCTGACCGGCATCCCGACCCGGGCATAAAGCCGGGTATCGCCCCAGAATTCGGGATGGATGGCGTCGGCCGGCTCAAGGCCGGCCACTATGACGCACATCAACTTCGCACTGCGGCATCTTCACATTCCTGTCGTCTCGCGCGTACATTGAGCTGTGAGCAGGATTCGTCCTGCTTCGATCAGCGGAGGTGCGACGGGTTTGACKGCGCATGTGATGCATCCGATGGCCTCTCCGGATGGCTGTCCGGCTCTGGTGCTCAATGCCGATTTTCGGCCGCTGAGCTACTACCCTCTCTCGCTCTGGAGCTGGCAGGACGCCATCAAGGCAGTCTTCATGGACCGGGTGAACATCGTCTCGGAATACGACACGATCGTGCACAGCCCGAGCTTCAACATGAAGCTCCCGTCAGTCGTCTCGCTGAAGACCTATATCAAGCCGTCCCGCACCCCCGCCTTCACCCGCTTCAACGTCTTCCTGCGCGACCGCTTCTCCTGCCAGTACTGCGGCACGCGCGACGAACTCACCTTCGACCATGTCGTGCCGCGCTCGAAGGGCGGCCTGACGACCTGGGACAATGTGGTCGCGGCCTGCTCGCCCTGCAATCTGCGCAAGGGCGACAAGATGCCGACCGTCGTCGGCATGTTGCCGCTGCAAAGGCCCTTCGCGCCGACGGTCAACGACCTGCACCGCAACGGCAAGCTCTTCCCGCCGAACTATCTGCACGAAAGCTGGCTCGACTATCTCTACTGGGATTCCGAACTCGAACCCTGAGATGCTCGGTGCGGATTATCCGACTTGTTTCGAGGCCTTGATCAGGCCCTGCAGGGCCAGGGCAGCGAGCCCCAGCGAAGCCAGAACATTCCAACCCGCCAGGGACAATCCGAGAAACCGCCACGCTGCTTCGCCGCAGGACACCACACGCGTGGTCTGAAGCTGCTTCATGAAATCCTGGACGCCTGCGGCAGCCGCCGGGGCACCGCCGCCGCAATCATTCGGCCCGAGGAACCAGCCCCATTCCACACCGGAATGATAGGCGCCGAGCCCGGCGCTCCAGAGCATCAGCACGGCGAAGCCCGCGAGCACCGCCATTTGCAAGGCACGCGAACGAGCGACCACCAGCGCCGCGACGGCAAGCGCCATGGCGGCGTAATGCGGAATGCGCTGCTCGAGGCAGAGCTTGCAGGGCACGAGATGCCAGACGAGTTGCGACCACCATGCTCCGGCGATCAGGGCCGTCGAACCGAGACCGAGGAGCAGGATCAACCGCATCGGGCGCATCAGCATGTCGAGCCGGGAATCGCTGCCGGGCATTGCATCATACCGCCGGGAACAGATGTTTGAAGGCGATGAAGCCGCCCACGATCCCAACGACCAGGACGATCATCGCCGTGGTGAAATGCTCGTCGAGAATGCGCCGGATCGGGCCGCCGAACCGATTGAGCAACCCGGCCAGAAGATAGAACCGTGCCCCGCGCGTGATGATCGAGAGCACGACAAACCAGAGCAGATCGTATCCGGCAAAGCCCGATGTGATCGTCACCAGCTTGTAGGGAATCGGCGTCAGGCCCTTCAGCAGGATGATCCAGGCACCATACTGCGCATAGGCCGCCCGAAAGGCCTCGACCCCCTCGCCATGGCCGTAGAGCTTGATGATCCACTGACCGAGCGAATCATAGAGCAACGCACCGATCGCGTAACCGAGCAGTCCCCCGAGCRCCGAGGTAACCGTGCAGATCCCGGCATAGAACCAGGCTTTCTGGGGCCTGGCGAGCGCCATCGGCACCAGCATCACGTCGGGCGGAATCGGGAAGAAGGAACTTTCCGCGAAGGAGACGGCACCCAACGCATAGGGTGCGCGCGGGCTGGCGGCGAGCGCCATGGTCCATTCATAGAGGCGTCGAAACATGCTCATGCACCGGTGCGCGCCGCCCGATGAGGGCCGACATGCGGCTGTTCAGTCCTCAGGAGCGGGCGATAGCCGTTCCGCGCGCCTGAGCGAGCAAAGACCATCTTCCGGCGAGCGTTGCCTACCCACCGGGCTGGCTTCGCTATCGAGGCTGTCTAGCCCCGATAGCGTCAGGCTGTCCATCATTCACAGCTCTGCACAATGCCTGCTCACGATCCGTTGACCGCGCGCGCGCCATCGCTATAGTCCGCCGGCCCGTTGAGGGCATGTACCGCGGTCGAAGGACCGGCGGCCTCGTGCTTGGGCCCCTGTGGCGGAATTGGTAGACGCGCTCGACTCAAAATCGAGTTCCGCAAGGAGTGCTGGTTCGATCCCGGCCAGGGGCACCATTCATTCTCGATACGCCTGCTCACTGGCGTTTTCGGAAGGCTTTCAAGCCCGGTATTCCCGCCTTGTGGCGCGCCCTGGCCATGTCGCGCGCTTCTTGCGGACGACCTCCCATCAGCACTGCATCGC
>NZ_JBFTZN010000237.1:0-14233 GCF_056406775.1 Allobosea sp. P1_A7 | reverse complement strand
GCAGTTATGACCTCGACGACGTCCTCCGATTGGGCGACCTCATCCGTTCGCACACTCTATACGTCCCGGCGCTTCTGCTGATCCTCCTCGGCACGCTGACGAAAAGCGCGCAGTTTCCCTTTCATTTCTGGCTGCCCAACGCCATGGCGGCGCCGACGCCCGTATCGGCGTTCCTGCATTCGGCCACCATGGTCAAGGCCGGGGTCTTCCTCATGGCGCGGCTGTGGCCGGTGCTCTCCGGTACGCCGGAATGGTTCATGATCCTGGGCATCGCGGGAATGACGTCGTTCGTGCTCGGMGCTTACCTCGCCATGTTCCAGAACGACCTGAAGGGACTTCTCGCCTACTCCACGATCAGCCATCTGGGCCTGATCACGCTGCTGCTCAGCCTCGGCAGCCCGCTCGCCGCCGGCGCGGCCATCTTCCACATGCTCAACCACGCGACGTTCAAGGCATCGCTGTTCATGGCGGCCGGCATCATCGACCACGAGACCGGCACGCGCGATATGAGGCGGATCTCCGGACTGTTCCGGTACATGCCGATCACCGGCACGCTGGCCATGGTGGCCTGCGCCGCCATGGCTGGCGTACCGCTGCTGAACGGCTTCCTGTCGAAGGAGATGTTCTTCGCCGAAGCCGTGGAGACCCACGCCGATTCCTGGCTGGACACCGCCGCCCCCTACGCCGCCGTGCTCGGCAGCGCCCTGGCCGTGACCTATTCCCTACGGCTGATCCATTCGATCTTCCTGGGAGCGCCGCCCGAGAGCTTTCCCCGCGAACCCCACGAGCCGCCGTTCTGGATGCGGTTCCCGGTCATGTTCCTGGTCGTCGCCTGCCTCGTCGTCGGGATCTTCCCGGCCTACACCATCGGCCCGTTCCTGCATGTCGCGGTGTCGTCCGTGCTCGGCGGCGCCGCGCCGGAATACAGCCTGGCTCTGTGGCACGGCTTCAATCTTCCCCTGGCGATGAGCATCGTCGCGCTGGTCGCTGGCGTGCTTTTGTATCGCGTCGCCGGCGCTTACCTCGAACGTTGCGAGCGTCCCCCCCTTTTTGGTCGGATTCAGGGACAGCGCATCTTCGAGCGGGTCATGGTCGCGATTTCGTGGCGATGGGCGCATCTGTTCGAGGGCGCGTTCGGCACCAATCGTCTTCAGCCCCAGATGCGCCTGCTGGTGGCGGTGGCCGTCGCCGCAGGGACCGTCCCGCTGCTCGCTTCAGGCCTCTCCTTCGGTCCTTCCGGCAATGGGACGACGGATTTCGCCTTCACCGGCCTTTGGTCCGTCGGCATGATCTGCGCCGTCGCTGCCGCCTATCAGGCCAAGTTCCATCGGCTCGCAGCCCTTGCCTTGCTCGGCGGGACAGGGCTCGTGACCTGCCTGACCTTCGTCTGGCTTTCTGCGCCGGACCTTGCGGCCACCCAGCTCGTCGTCGAGATCGTGACCACGGTGCTCATCCTGCTCGGTCTGCGGTGGCTGCCCAAGCGCTCGCAGGACGTGCCCGAACCGAGGGGCTGGCAACCGCGCCTGCGCCGCTTCCGGGACCTTGCCATCGCCGTCGTCGCAGGCGTGGGCATGACGGCGATCTCCTACGCGGTGATGACGCGGACGCCGCCGGACTCGATCGCGAAATTCTTCGTCGAGAAGGCCTATAGCGAAGGCGGCGGCCTGAATGTCGTCAACGTCATTCTCGTCGATTTCCGCGGCTTCGACACGCTTGGCGAGATCACGGTCCTCGCCGTCGTGGCACTGACCGTCTTCGCGCTGCTCCGGCGTTTCCGCCCCGCACCGGACAGCATCGAGAGGCCCGAGCAGCAGCGCATCCAGCGCTCCAATGACGAGGCTGAGCCGGACACGGAGGTCGGAGCGACCAAGGCGGAATATCTCTACGTGCCGTCCGTCATCATGCAGTGGATGTTCCCGGTCGTGATCGTACTGGCCGCCTATCTCTTCCTGCGCGGTCATGACGCTCCGGGAGGAGGCTTCGCCGCAGGCGTCGCGATGGCGGCGGGCTTCATCCTGCAATACATGGCGGCGGGGACAATCTGGGTCGAGGACAGGCTGCGCATCCTTCCCGTTGCCTGGATCGGCGGCGGTCTCCTGCTTGCGGCGTCCACCGGAGCGGCCTCGATGCTCCTGGGCGATTCCTTCCTCACCTCGTATTTCCGGTATCTGGAGCTGCCGATCGTCGGGAAGGTCCCTCTGGCGAGCGCGACCCTGTTCGATCTCGGCGTGTTCGGCGTCGTGGTCGGGGCGACGGTCCTGATGCTGATCGCTATCGCCCATCAATCCATCCGCCGCCTGCGCGCGGCCCGTCTCGAAGAGGAGCGCCAGCGATGGAACTGACGCTTGCGATCGCCATAGGTGTGCTCACCGGATCGGGAGTCTGGCTGGTCCTGCGTCCGCGCACGTATCAGCTCGTCATCGGCCTTTCGCTCCTCTCTTATGCGGTGAACCTTTTCATCTTCAGCATGGGCCGTTTGCGGGTCGCTGCAGCGCCCGTGCTGGGGCCCGGCGGTGCAGGCAATCCGGCGGATCTGGCCGACCCGGTTCCGCAGGCGCTCGTGCTCACGGCGATCGTGATCAGCTTTGCGACGACCGCCCTCCTCCTCGTGGTGCTGCTCGTCGCCCGCGGGCTGACCCGCAACGATCACGTCGACGGGCGAGAGCCGAACTGATGGACTGGACGAGACACCTTCTCATCGTCCCGATCCTGCTCCCGTTGATCACGGGGGCGGCTCTCCTGCTGATCGACGAGCTGCGCCACACACTGAAGGCGTGTCTCAGCATTGCGTCGGGCGTGCTGCTCCTGGTGACCGCGATCGTTCTGATGCGACTGGCGGACGGGGTTGCCGACGGAGGCGGCGCCCTCTCCTCATCMTATGCCCTCGCCAACTGGCCGGCGCCGTTCGCCATCGTGCTCGTGCTCGATCGGCTGTCGGCGCTGATGCTCGCCCTCGTATCCACGTTGGCGGTCGCCGCGCTTGTCTTCTCGACGGCGCGCTGGCACCGGGCCGGCCCGCATTTCCACACGCTCTTCCAGTTCATGCTCATGGGGCTCGCAGGCGCGTTCCTCACGGGCGACCTCTTCAATCTTTTCGTCTTCTTCGAGGTCACGCTGGCGGCGTCCTACGGCCTGCTGCTGCACGGATCGGGCGCGTTCCGGGTACGAGCCGGCCTCCATTATATCGCGATCAACCTGGCCGCTTCGCTTCTCTTCCTCATCGGCGTCAGCCTGATCTATGGGACCGCCGGAACGCTGAACATGGCAGACCTCGCCGTCCGCCTCCCGGGACTGTCCGCAGAGGACCGGGCGCTCCTTCACACAGGCGCCGCGATCCTTGGCATCGCGTTCCTGGTCAAGGCCGGCATGTGGCCGCTCTGCTTCTGGCTGCCTTCCGCCTATATGGCGGCGGCCGCCCCCGTTGCCGCGATCTTCGTCGTGCTCACCAAGGTCGGCACCTATGTGCTTCTGCGCCTCTCCCTGCTGCTTTTTGCCCCCGAGGCCGGGGGCACGGCGGGCTTCGGCGGGACGGTGCTGCTCTGGGGCGGGATGGCGACGATCCTCTTCGCGACATCCGGGGTGCTTTCGTCCCAGGCGCTGGGCCGGCTCGCGGGCTTCAGCGTTCTGATCTCCTCGGGGACTCTGCTCGCGGCCGTCGGCATCGGCAACACTGCGGTCGTGTCGGGCGCCTTGTTCTACCTCGTCAGTTCGAGCCTCAGCGTCGCTGCCTTTTTCCTGCTGATCGAGCTGGTCGAGCGGACACGTGAACCAGCGGCAGACGTGCTGTCGGTCACCATGGAGGCGTATGGCGACGAGACGGACGAGAGCGAGGAGCACGAGGATCAGGAGGTCGGCGTGACCGTACCGGGGGCGCTCGCCATCCTCAGCGTCTCGTTTGGATGCGTCGCGCTCCTGCTCGCGGGCTTGCCGCCGCTATCGGGGTTCATCGCCAAGTTCGCGATGCTGACGGGCATGTTGAATCCGGACGGACTCGGCTCTCTCGCCGAGATCCCGGGGCGCATTTGGCTGCTGGTTGCGCTGATCATCCTGTCGGGCCTTGCGACCCTTGTGGCCATGATGCGCAGCGGCGTCCGGATCTTCTGGGCGCCCCTCGAGGAACTCGTTCCGCGCGTGGTCATGGTTGAGGTCGCGCCGATCGTCGCACTGCTGGCGCTCTGCACGGTCCTGGCCGTGTGGGGCGGTCCGATGCTCAGTTACACGGAGGCTGCGGCCCGTTCCCTTCACGCCCCGTCGACCTATATCCAGAGCGTGCTGGGAACGGGTCATCCGCCGGGCGGTGCGCAATGAACCGCCTTCTCCCCTATCCGCTGCTGACCGCGGCGCTGCTGCTGATGTGGCTCCTGCTGACCTCTTTCTCGACCGGGCAATTCCTCGTCGGGGCGGCCGTCGCGATCGGGGCCTCCCTTGCGATGGCGGCGCTCCATCCATCCAAGCCCCGGCTGAGGCGATGGCAGCTTCTTCCGAAGCTTCTGGGCATCGTCACGCTGGATATCCTGCAGTCGAACATCGCCGTCGCCGGCATCATCATCCGCGGAGATCGTCGCGATCGTGTCGCGGGCTTCGTCGCCATACCGCTCGACCTGCGCGACAGGACGGCGCTGGCAGTGCTGGCATGCATCGTTACCAGCACGCCGGGGACGGCCTGGGTCGAATATGCCCCCGAATCCGGCGTGCTCCTGCTCCATGTCCTCGACCTCGCCGACGAGGCCGAGTGGATCGCCGTGATCAAGAACCGCTATGAGGCGCTGCTTATGGACATTTTCGAATGACGGCCGCGATCCTCCTGTGGTCGGTGACGGCCGCCCAGGCCATGCTCGTCGTCGCCATGGGGTGCTACGCCTACAGGGTCATCCGGGGGCCGCGAGCGCAGGACCGGGTCCTCTGCCTGGTATCGAGCATCGCGCTCGCCAAATTCCTTATGCGCGGCGAGGTGATCGAATGACCCACGCCGAGAACCTCCCCGCCTGGGCGGCCCTGGTGACGGCCTTCCTCGTCTTTCTCGGTTCCGGGCTGACACTCCTCGGAGCCATCGGAACATTGCGCTTTCGCAGGTTCTTCGAGCGGGTTCATGCACCCACGCTGGGCACGAGTTGGGGGACGGGTGCGATCGGGCTCGCGTCCATTGTCTGCTTCTCGGTGCTGGGTTCCCGGCCGGTGGTGCATGAACTCCTGATCGGCGTTTTCATGATCGTCACGACGCCGGTCACCCTCATGCTGCTCGCCCGCGCGGCCCTCTATCGCGACCKAACGGAGGGAAACGGAGAGGCGCCTCCGCGCTCGCTCCTGCGCCGCACGCACGGTGGATAGGCGCTGCGTCGCAACCTGGAGCCGGCAGCCGGCGCAGCCCTCGATGCAGCGAAACACTATCGGCGAGAGCCCGGCGCGACGCGAAAGATCGCTGCGGTGGCGTCGTCGCTCACCAGCAGAGCGCCGTCCGGAGCGACTTCTGCATGGTCGCCCCATGCCGTACATGCCAGTTCAGCGGGTGTTGCCTCAGCGCTCCTGCAGCTTCGGATTGAGCGCGTCGCTCAGGCCCTCGCCGACGAGATTGATGCAGAGCACCGTCAGCAGGATGGCCATGCCGGGGATCGCCGACATCCACCACGCCGTCCGCAGCATGGTCCGGCCGATGCCGATCATATAGCCCCAGGAGACGACGTTCGGGTCCGAGAGCCCGAGGAAGGACAGGCCGGATTCCGTCAGGATGGCCGTCGCCACGAGCAGGGACGAGACGACGATGACCGGTGGCAGGGCGTTGGGCAGGATATGCCGCGCCGCGATGCGGAAATCGGACATCCCCATGGAGCGGCAGGCCTGGACGTATTCCCGGTCGCGATGGGCCATGAATTCGGCCCGTGCCAGCCGCGCGACCGGCGGCCAGGACACGATCGCGATCGCGCTCATCACGCTGATCAGCGAGGGGCGGAAGATCGCGATGATCACCACCGCCAGGACGAAGGAGGGAATCGTCAGGAAGAAATCGGTGAGCCGCATCAGCAGGATGTCGCTCCCCCGGCCGCAATAGCCGGCGGCCGCCCCGACGACGACACCGAGGATCGTCGCGCACAGGCTCGCCGCCACCCCGATCAGCAGCGAGACCCGGCCGCCATGCAGCAGGCCGGCGAGGATATCCCGGCCGGTGACGTCGGTGCCGAGCGGAAAGCGCGCGGAGGGCGTCTGCGCCGGTCGCCCGATCATGTCGAAGGGATCGACCGTGTAGACCATCGGGCCGAATATCGCCGCGAGCACGATCGCCAGCAGCAGGACGAGGCCCACGACCGCGCCCCGGTTGCGACGGAAACGCCGCCAGAAATGCAAGCTCCGCTTCATCGCGCCAGGATCCTCGGGTCGATAAGGCCATAAACGAGGTCGACGAGCAGGTTGCAGAGCACGACCAGGATCGACGAGATGAACAGGATGCCGAGCAGCAGGTTCAGGTCGCGCTGCAGCAGGCCGTCGAACAGCAGGCGCCCGAGGCCCGGCCAGCCGAACACGGTCTCGACCAGGATCGAACCGCCGAGCATATGGCCGATCTGGACACCGCCCAGCGTCACAACCGGCATCAGCGCGTTGCGGGCTGCATGCGTCAGGCTGATGCGTCCCTCCGACAGGCCCTTGGCGCGGGCCGTCGTGATGAAATCGGATGAATAGACCTCGAGCATCGAGGCCCGCATCAGCCGGGCATAGACCGCGGCATAGAAGAGCCCGAGCGTCAGCGCCGGCAGCACGAGGTGGCGGGCGATGTCGAGGGCGCGGGCCAGCGGCCCCATCTGCGCGCCGATCGTCATCATGCCGCCCGAAGGCAGCACGCCCAGCGTCACCGAAAACAGCACGATCAGCATCAGGCCGAGCCAGAACTGCGGCATCGCATAGCACAGCAGCGCCAGCACCGAGACGATCGTGTCGACCCATTTGCGGTGCCGCATCGCCGCGACGACGCCACAGAGCACGCCGACCACGATGGCAATCCCGATCGCCGTCAGCATCAGCAGGAGCGTCGCCGGCATGCGGTCTGCGATCAGGTCCAGCACCGGCCGCTGCTGGACGTTGGAGACACCGAGATCGAAGGTCAGCAGCTTGCCGAGATAGATGAAGAACTGCTGGTAGAGCGGCCGGTCGATGCCGAACGAGCGCCGGAGTTCGTCGACGAACTCCTTCGATGCACCGCCGGACTGCGCGCCGATGATCTCGGCCGCGTCGCCGGGCGCGAGGTGGAGCAGCGCGAAGTTCAGCACCGCGATGCCCAGCACGCTCGGAACCACCTGGAGCAGGCGAACGGACACGAAACCGAGTGACAGGGAGGACATCAGGCCGTTTCCCGGAACGAGGAGGTGATGACGGGGCGCGAGCGCATCGGCGTTCCCATCAGTCCTTGGAGACCCCGTCCCAGGATGAATACATCGAGATGCCGTTGGTGATCAGGCCCTTCACCTTGCGGTTCCAGACATGGGTGTAGGACATCTCCATCAGGAAGATCACCGGCAGCTCGTCGTGCAGGATCTGCTGCAGCTCGTCGAACTGCTTCTTGCGGGCAGCCGGATCAATCTCGCGGGCGGCGAGCCCGAAGAGCTGGTCGACCCGCGCATTCCGGTAGCCCATCGAGTTGGTGAAGGTGGCGCCCTTCCTGATGAAGTCGGAATGGAACGTGCGCTCCACGCCGATCGAGGGATCGGAATAGTTATGCGAGAAGGTGCTGGTGAGATTGAAGCTCCAGTCGGTGTAGACGGCCTTCAGCCAGCCGCCGAGATCGGCGCTCTGGGTCTCGACCGCGATGCCGACCTTGCCGAGCTCCTGGCGGACATATTCGCCGAGCCGGGCCCAGTTCTCGCCATAGGGCAGGAAATGCTGGGTGATCTTGAAGCGGACCCCGTCGGCACCGCGCAGATAGCCGGCCTCGTCGAGAAGCTGGTTGGCCTTGCGCGGGTTGTACTCATAGGGCTTCAGCGCCTTGTTGAAGGCGGAGTTCGTGCTGACGACGGGACCGCGCGCCGGCTTGCCCTGGCCGTACCAGATCACATCGACGATGCGCTCGCGATCAAGCGCGAGGCTGAGCGCTTGCCTGACCTTGAGATCGGCGAGCGGCTTATCGCGCATGTTGACCTCGAGCCAGAGATTGGGACCGAGCGCCTCGGCTCCGGCCTGCGAGGCCTMCAGCGCCGGGATCTTCTCGAGCCGCTGCACCTCCGCCTCGGGCAGGCTGCTCATCGGGGCGAGATCGACCTCGCCGGTCTCGATGGCGATGGCGCGCGCCGCGCCGTCCGGCATGATCCGCTGCACGACCTGGTCGAGACAGGGGAAGCCCTTGCGCCAGTAGCCTGGATTGCGCTCCAGCGTGATGTGGCTGCCCTTGCGCCATTCCTTAAAGCGGAACGGGCCGGTCCCGACCGGGTTCTGCATGATCGGCGCAGCGCGGACCGCAGCCACCGCCTTCACGTCGACGCCGTCGAAGGCGTGCCTTGGCATGATCGGCGCCTCGCCGGGCTGGAAGACGTTCATGAAGAACGGCACCGGCGCCTTGAGCTTGAACACCACGGTCAGGTCATCGGGCGTCTCGACCGCCTCGACGTCGCCGAAATAGACTTTTCCGCGGGAATGATAGGGGCGGATGATGTCCTCGACGCTGAACTTCACATCCTGCGCCGTGAAGGGCTTGCCGTCATGCCAGGTCACGCCCGGCCGCAGCTTGAACGTATAGGTCTTCTTGTCGTCGGAGATCGTCCAGGATTCGGCGAGGCCCGGCTTCGGCGTCAGGGCCGGGCCCTCATAGGTCAGCAGGCTCTCATAGATCTTGGTGGAGATCAGCGCGACCGGAACGGCCGAGGTGGCGATCGTCGACAGCGAGGTCGGCTCGAGCGAATAGACATAGGTCAGCGTCCCGCCGGTCTTGGGACAGCTCTGTGCCAGCGCAGCGGCGCCGCAAAGAGCGAGCGCCAGCGGCGTTGCTGCGAGGATAGCCGGAAGCCTGCTCATACCCATGTCTGGACAATCCCCTTTATGATTGGGCGAACCCTTGCTGGGCCGCCTCCTACAGTTCCGTGCCGCACCACTCCGCGATGAWCGCGATCAGGTGTTCGATCGCCGCGAGAAAATCGTCGATCGGAATATGCTCGTCGGGCTTGTGCGCCTGGGCGATGGAGCCCGGCCCGAAGATGATGCTCGGGATTCCGCCCTGGTTCACGAGATGGCGCATGTCGCAACAGAAATGGCCGGGATAGGCCGTGCCGTCTCCCCCCCGGCGCGCCAGCACCTCCCCCATCACACGCGCAACGGGAAGGTCGGCGGGCTGATCCGTGCTGTCGTCATGGTGCAGGAATTCGAGCCTGGCAGGATGGCGGCGCAGCCCCTGGTCAGCGGCGTTGGCGCCTGCGATCGCGTCACGGAAACCATCCATGATATCGGTCACGGCACCGAGCGAGGGCGCGAAATAGGCACCGCCCTTGATCACCACCTCCCCGGCCGTGACCGTCTCGTAATGGCCGCCCGCGATCTTGCCCATGGTCAGTGAAAAGGGCGGCTTGGCGCCGGCCGGCGTGCCCTGGTTGTAGCGGCGCTCGAGCCCGAGCAGCGCCTCGATCACCGGCGGCAGCATGTCGACCGCACCCAGCCCCTCCAGCGTGCCGCCGTTCCAGCGCGCGCCCGGCGAGCGCTGGACCCCGCTCAGCGTGACCTGCCAGTAGAGACCGCCGGGATGGCTGTAGGCGATGGTGTTGCTGGTCGGTTCCAGCACCACGGCCGCATCGGCCGCAGCCCCACGCGTGACGAGGTCGAGCGTGCCGTTGCCGGCATGCTCCTCGTTGACGACGCAGTGGAGTGTGACGTCGCCGTGCAGGCGCGTTCCGGCCTCGCTGAGATAGCGCATCGCCAGCAGCGCGGCCATCAGGCCGCCCTTCATGTCGGAGGTGCCGCGGCCATACATCAGGCCGTCAGTGATCTCCGCGCCGAAGGGATCGCGCGTCCATTGCGCCAGGGGCTCGACGGTGACCGTATCGATATGGGCGTTGAGAATAAGCGAGCGCCCGCCGCCCGTGCCCCGCCAGGTGCCGACGACATTGGGCCTGCCATCATAGTTCAGCACCGGCTGGAGGCCGCTGTCGCGCAGGGCCTCGAAGGTCGGGAGCCCGGCATAGGGCAGGATCAGATCGTGCTGCCAATGCGTCGGATACTGCGCGACATCGGGGAAGGCCTTGAACATCGCCTCGACATCCGGCTCGGCCTGCGTGACGGCAGCCCCGGCGGAAGACAGGATCTCGACCATGCGCCCCTGCGCCGCCCCCTCCTCTCCCGTGAGGCTGCGGATCCGGACGATCTCGGCCAGGGCTGCGACGCTCTGGGCGCGCCGGCTCCTGGCCAGCGCGAGTGCTGCTGCTGCCTGCGAATGTGTTTCTGCGCTGTCCACGATGTTCGCCTCGGGTTGATCCATGAGCCGAACGTCGCAGCGCTAAAACTATTAGACAAATTAGAAGTTTTATATCGATACATAGAGAAATTAATGGGTACGAGTGCAATCACCGATGATCTACACGCAGATCCGGGCCTTCGATGCGGTGGCGCGCGAAGGCAGCTTTTCGCGGGCCGCCGAGGTGCTCGGGCTGACGCAGCCGGCGCTGACGATCCAAGTCAAGGCCCTGGAGGAGCGGCATGGCATCAAGCTGCTGCATCGCGAAGGACGGCGTGTCCGGCTCACCGAGGCGGGCGAGCGGCTCTATTCGCTGTCGCGCCAGCTCGCGAGCCTGGACGAGCTGATCGAGGAAACGCTGGCGGCGTCRCAGGAACTGCAGGATGGCAGCCTGCGGCTGGCTGTGGACGGACCCCATATCGTGATGGGCCTGTTCGCCCGCTTCATGGCGTTGCATCCGCGGGTCAGGCTCTCGGTCTCGACCGGCAACAGCCGGATGGTGCGGCAGGCGCTGCTCGACCGCCATGTCGATATCGGCATCCTGCCCGCCGTCGCGGACCATCCGCATATCCACGCGATGCCGCTCTGGCATCACCGCGGCGTGGTGATCGTCGCCAACAGCCACCGCTGGGCCGGTCGCCAATCGATCTCGCTGTCCGAGCTGGACGGCGAGGCGATGATCGGTCGCGAAGACGGCTCGATGACGCAGAAGCTCGTGGACGCCGCCTTCGCCCGCGCCAAGGCCAAGCCGCGCTATGTCCTCGAACTGGGCAGCCGCGAGGCCTTGTGCGAGGCGGTGGCGGCCGGCCTCGGCCACGGCATCGTCTGGGAGCTCGAAGCCTATGGCTCCGGACGCTTCACCACCCTGCAGCTCAGCGATGGCGAGGTGGCGAGCACGGATTATGTCGCCTGCCTCAAGAGCGAGCGGATGCGGTCCGTCGTCAAAGCCTTCTTCGACGTCACGGCCAAGCTGCCGGACGACCGCAGCGACATCCGCGCGCTGCGGTCGGGATGAAGCCGCCCGGGTGAAGCGGGGACATTTGCGCGTCAGGCGAAGGCGACGTTCTCGCGCTGCGCGCGGAGCCGTGGATCACGCGAGCGCACCTCGACCGGCCGCCCGTCGAGAACCTCGAAGCAGCGGGCGAGCGTATCCTCCGAGAGGCGCCGCATCGCCTCGACCGTGAAGAAGGTCAGGTGCGGGAAGAGAATGACGTCGTCGCGGCCAAAGAGCGGGCTGAGCACATGCCCGGCCTTGGCCAGCGGTTCCGTCGAATAGACGTCGAGCCCGACGCCGCCGAGACGTTCGGCCAGCACGGCCTCGACGAGCGCCGCCTCGTCGATCAGCGCTCCCCTGGAGACGTTGACCAGCACGGAGGAGGGTTTCAGGCAGGCGAGCTCGGCGCGGCCGATCAAGCCGCGCGTCGCCGCGTTCAGCACGCAATGGAGCGAGACGAAGTCGCATTGGCGCAACATCGCATGCAGATCGTCGACCTTCTCGATGCCGGCCTCAGCGAGCTTTGCCCGGTCGACATGGGGATCGTAGCCGAGAACACGGGCCCGAAAGCCCTGCCCCGCCATCCGGGCCATGCTGCGGCCGATCTTGCCGGCACCGACGAGCCCCAGCGTGGCGCCGGAGATATCGCGGCCGATCCAGCGCTGTTCCGGCCAGATCCAGCCCTCAGTCGCCATGGCGCGGCCGATTTCGGGCAGGCGCTTGGCCAGCGCGATCATCAGGGCGAAGGCGCCCTCCGCGACGGTCTCCTCGGCATATTCCGGAACATTGACGACCGGGATGCCACGCGCGCTTGCGGCGGGGATATCGATCGCATCGATGCCGACGCCGTATTTGACGATGCCCTTGAGCCTGGGCGCAGCCGCGATGACGCGAGCCGTGATCGGCGTGTAGCACATCAGGATCAGCTCGGCGTCGGCGACGGCCTCGATCAGCGCGGCCTCCGGGATGCCATCGGGCAAGGTGACGAGCTCGACGCCGCGAGCTCGCAGGCCGGCGTCGATCTCGGGGCATTCCAGTTCACGGTCCGTGCGGACGGCTTTCATAGCGGACCCTTTCGGTCGGGAAGTCAGAGGCGCCTCAGCCGGCCGCGATCGCGGTCTCGACGATGTCGAGCGCGCGGTCCAGGTCGGCTTGCGGGATCACCAGCGGCGGCGAGAGCGTCAGCACGTTGCCCTGGCTGATCTTGAAGCTCAGCCCGGCTTCGAGGCAGCGATAATAGACCCGTTCGGCGAGCGCGTTGTCGGGCGCCATGTCCGCCTTGTCGGCCACGATCTCGACCCCGAACATCAGCCCGCGCCCGCGCACGTCGCCGACATGGGGCGAGCCCTCGCCGAAGGCGCGCAGACGGTCCATCGCCAGACCGCCGAGCTCAGCTGCGCGCTCCGGCAGACCCTCCTCGCGGATGATCGCGATCGTGGTCAGCGCCGCGCGCGTCGTCACCGGGTTCTTCTCATGAGTGTAGTGGCCAATCGCGAAATCGCCGGCGACATCGAGGTCGCGCCGCGCGATCGCCGCGGCGATCGGCAGGATGCCGCCGCCCAGCGCCTTGCCGACGACGAGAATGTCGGGCGTCACCCCGTCATGCTCGCTGGTGAAGAAGCGGCCKGTCTTGCCGAGCCCGGTCGGGATCTCGTCGAAGATCAGGAGCGTGCCGTGGCGGTCGCAAGCCTCGCGCACCAGTTTCCAGAAGCCGGGCGCCGGCGGGTTCGGGGTCGCCCGCATCGGCTCGGCGACGAGGGCCGCGAAATCGCCCTCCCGGCCGAGCACATAGGAGATCATGCTGGCGCAGGCGCGAGCCGAATCCTCCAGGCTGTTATGGCCATAGGCGCAGTGATGGTTCGCCCAGGGCGCGACATGCTCCGCGCCCGGCAGGAGCGGCCCGGCAATGCCGGAGCGGAAGGTCGCCTCGCCGCCGACGCTCGAGGCGCCGAAGCCCGCACCGTGAAACGCATCCCAGAAGGACAAGGTCTTGAAGCGCCCGGTGGCGGCGCGCGCAAGCCTGAGCGCCACCTCGACCGCATCCGAACCGCCCGTCGTGAACAGCACCTTGCCGAGATCGYCCGGGGCAAGGCGGCCCAGCGTCTCGGCCAGCTCGACCGCGGGCTCGCAGGTGAAGCGGCGCGGCGCGAAGCAGAGATCGTCGATCTGCTGCTTGATCGCAGCCTTCAGGCGGGGATGGCCATAGCCGATATGGTGGACGCTGTTGCCATGGAAATCCATGTAGCGGCGCCCGGCCGTGTCCTGGATCCAGATGCCCTCGGCCTTGGCGATCGCCGTGACGCAGGGGCTCGACAGGCTCTGGTGCAGGAAGGCATCGGCGTCGCGCTTCAGCAGGCTCTGCGTCGCCTTGTCATCGAGCCGCGCCGACCAGGCGCCGCGCGCCGCCGAGGTGTTCGACTCGCCTTCGGTATGCACGAGCTTGGCGGAAAGACCTGACATATCTGAAACTCCCGGGCCAAGGCGACGCGCCGGCGTTGCGGCGGGCGTTCCCCTGGCGACTGCTTTCGACTGGCGACTGCTTTCGATGTCGGCATCATCGCCGGCAATAGAGCATCTGAAAAATCGTTATTTTCGATCGACGCATAAWTTGAATCGTTGCATTGATGCGTATCGCCTCCCCGGCTCCACCCTGCGCGGATCCCGCCATGCGCTATGTCCAGCTCCGTGCCTTCCATCAGGTCGCGCTCGCCGGCGGCTTCTCACGCGCCGCGAGCGAGCTGAACCTGACGCAGCCGGCGATCTCCGATCAGGTCCGCAAGCTCGAGGAGGAGTATGACGTGCTGCTGTTCAGCCGGCAGCAC
>NZ_JBFTZN010000236.1:0-17507 GCF_056406775.1 Allobosea sp. P1_A7 | reverse complement strand
ATATCGAAGGCTTCGTGCAGGCGCGCGATCGTGGCATCAAGTCGGGCGATGGCCTCCGGCGTCGCGATGCGGGCAAGCAGTTCCACGGTCGCGCATTCCAGCGCCTGCCGGATGAAGACCGCTTCGGGAATAGCCCCGGTCGGGATGCGCGCAACGAAAGTCCCCGCCTGCGGAAAGATCTCGACCAGCCCCTCTTCCTTGAGACGGATCAGCGCTTCACGGACCGGGGTACGGCTGACGCCGAAGCGCGCCGTCAGCTCCTTCTCGGAGAGCGGCACGCCGGGCCTCAGCTCCATGGCGAGGATGGCGCGTCGGAGATCGTCCTGAACCAGTGAAGCGGCCGTCGAGCGCCCGGCGGGAGCCACGGCCCGCCCCAGGGGGCGCCGCTCGCGTCGATTATCCGCTGCATGGCCGCGGCCGCCTGCGAGCTCGTTCATCGTCCCGTCCCAGCCACCCATGTCTCCCGAACGCTCCGGCCTGAGCCCTGTGAGCGCCACCCTCCTTAGGCGCTACCACAATCACCTTTGACATACTAGTATATTAGTATATTGATCCGATACGCTTCTCGCCCGTACAGTCGCGGGCCTATCGGGACAGATTGCTGATGTTGCTGCACGATGATCGCCTGTTTCCTGCCGATCCGGTGACGCGAGGCATCGCGCGCCGTCTCTATGCCGGGATTCGCGATCTCCCGATCATCTCGCCACACGGCCATACCGACCCGCGCTGGTTCGCCGAGGACAAGCCGTTCCCGGATCCGGCGACGCTGCTGGTCAAGCCCGACCACTACATCTTCCGGATGCTTTACTCGCAGGGCGTCAGGCTCGAGCAGCTCGGCATCGCCCGCAAGGATGGCGGCCCGGTCGAGACCGATCCCCGCGCGATCTGGCGGCTCTTCGCCAGCCATTGGCGGCTGTTCCGCGGCACGCCGACCCGGCTCTGGTTCGAGCATGCCCTGTCCGGGGTCTTCGGCATCAACGAGCGCCTGAGCCCGGAGAATGCCGACCGCATCTACGACCGCATCGCCGAAAAGCTCGAGCAGCCGGAGTTTCGTCCCCGCGCCCTGTTCGAGCGTTTCAACATCGAGGCGATCGCGACCACCGAGGGCGCGCTCGACGACCTGAAATGGCACGACATGATCCGGGAATCCGGCTGGGGCGGCAAGGTCGTCACGGCCTATCGGCCGGACAGCGTCGTCGACCCCGAATTCGAGGGCTTCAAGGACAATCTCGCACAGTTCGGCGAGCTGACCGGCGAAGATGTCATGAACTGGACCGGCTATCTCGCGGCCCACCGCGCCCGCCGGGCCTATTTCAAACAGCGTGGCGCGACCTCCTCGGACCATGGCCACGCCACCGCGCGCACGGCAAATCTCTCGCAGGCAGAATCCGAAAAACTCTTCGCCAAGATCCTGAAGGGCAAGTTCTCGGCCGAGGATGCCGACCTGTTCCGCGGTCAGATGCTCACCGAGATGGCGAAGATGAGCCTCGATGACGGCTTCGTCCTGCAGATCCACCCCGGCTCCGTCCGCAACCATAACCCGATGCTGTTCGAAACCTTCGGCCGCGATATGGGCTGCGATATCCCGCGCGGCGTGGATTACGTCTCGGCACTGAGGCCGCTGCTCGATGCGGTGGGCAACGAACCCAACCTGACGGTCATCGCCTTCACCCTCGACGAGACCGTCTACTCCCGCGAACTCGCGCCGCTCGCCGGACATTATCCCGCTTTGAAGCTCGGACCCGGCTGGTGGTTCCTCGACGCGCCGGAAGCCATGCTGCGCTTCCGCGAGCTCACGACGGAGACCGCAGGCTTCTACAATACCGTCGGCTTCAACGACGACACGCGCGCCTATCTCTCGATTCCAGCCCGTCACGACGTCGCTCGCCGCTGCGACTGCACCTATCTCGCCAAGCTCGTCGCCGAGCATCGCCTCGGCGAGGACGAGGCGGCGGAGGTGGCCTACGACCTCGCCTATCGCCTGGCCAAGGAGGCCTACCGCCTGTGACCAGCGCAGCGAGCTCGATCGACGAACGCCAGGCCGCGCATCCACGCGATGTGAAGCGCTACGACACCGAGGCACTGCGTCAGGACTTCCTGGTCGAGCGCATCTTCGTGCCGGGTGAGCTGACGCGGACCTACAGCCATTACGACCGCATGATCGTCGGCGGCGCCACCCCGGTGAGCAAGCCGCTGACGCTCGACCCCTTCGCCCCGACCGGCACGCCCTTCTTCCTGGCGCGCCGCGAACTCGGGGTGATCAATATCGGAGGCGCCGGCACGGTCACCGTCGACGGTAAGCAGTTCGAACTGCCGAACCTCGACGCGCTCTATGTCGGACTGGGCGCGAAGGAGGTCAGCTTCTCCAGCGCCGATCCGGCCAACCCCGCCAAGTTCTACCTGACCAGCGCCCCCGCCCATCGCGAGGCGCCGCATCAGCTCGTCCGCCAATCGGATGCCAACACTCTGCATCTCGGCACGGCCGAGACCTCGAACAAGCGCACCATCCGGCAATACATCATGCCGAACACGACGGGCACCAACCAGCTCGTCATGGGCATGACGGCACTCGAGCCCGGTTCGGTCTGGAACTCCATGCCCTGCCACACCCACACGCGGCGGATGGAAGCCTATCTCTATTTCAACCTCGACCCGGCCCATCGCGTCTTCCATTTCATGGGCGAACCGACCGAAACCCGGCACCTGCTCGTCGCCAACGAGCAGGCCGTGATTTCGCCGAACTGGTCGATCCATTGCGGCTGCGGCACCTCGAACTACGCCTTCGTCTGGGCCATGGCCGGCGACAATGTCGAGTTCACCGACATGGACGCCGCGCCCGTCGAGATGCTGCGCTGATGGTTGCGCGTGCGCCCTTCGATCTCGTCGGGCGCACGGCGCTCGTCACCGGCGCCAATACCGGCATAGGCCAGGGCATTGCGCTGGCGCTGGCCGAGGCCGGAGCCACGGTCGTCGCCGCCGGCCGCTCGTCCATGACCGAGACGGTGGCAAAGATCACCAATGCCGGCGGACGCTGCCTGCCGCTCGCCGTCGATCTGCAGCAACCCGGGATCGCAGCCGAGGCCGTCACCAGAGCCGCCGAAGCCGCCGGCCCGCTCGATATCCTCGTCAACAATGCCGGCATCATCCGCCGCGCCGACGCTCTCGATTTCAGCGAGAGCGACTGGGACGAGGTCATGAACGTGAACCTCAAGGCGAGTTTCTTCCTGTCCCAGGCCTTTGCGAAGGCAGCGCTCGCGGCCGGCCGCACCGGGCGCATCGTCAACATCGCCTCGCTGCTTTCCTTCCAGGGCGGTATCCGCGTCGCCTCCTATACTGCGAGCAAGAGCGGGCTTGCCGGCCTGACCCGGCTGTTGGCCTGCGAATGGGCGGGCAAGGGCATCAATGTGAACGCGATCGCCCCCGGCTATATCGAGAGCAACAACACGCAGGCCCTGCGTGAGGATGCCGACCGTAACGCCGCCATCCTTGCCCGCATCCCGGCTGGTCGTTGGGGCAAGCCTTCGGATATCGGCGGGGCTGCCGTCTTCCTTGCAAGCGACGCGGCGGCCTACGTGCATGGTGCGATCATCCCCGTCGATGGAGGCTGGCTGGCACGATGAGCGAGCGTCTCAACTCCTTCTTCCAGCATGAGCGCGACTTCGCCTGGCAGGCGACCGAGCCTGGCGTGAAGCGCAAGATCATGGCCTATGGGCCCGACCTGATGATCGTCCGCGTCGTCTTCGAGGCCGGAGCCATCGGCAAGGCGCACCAGCACCCGCATCGTCAGGCGTCCTATGTCGAGAGCGGCGTCTTCGACGTCACGATTGACGGCAGGACCAGCAGGCTAGCGGCCGGCGACAGCTTCTTCGTGCCCGAAAACCTCGTCCATGGCGTCGTCGCCATCGAGGCCGGGCAGTTGATCGATTCCTTCACGCCGATGCGGAGGGAATTTCTCTAAGGCCGAAGCCGGCATGGGGCGGCACGGCTCCCGAACACGGGGCAAGAACGACCGGGAAAATCCGGCGATCTATTCAAACGGGAGGAACAGGAACATGCTTACAAGACGGACAGTCTCCGCGCTCGTCGGCGCGGCTTTCATCGCAGCGACCGGCGGCGCGGCTCAGGCGCAGAACGTCACCCTGCGCTCCACCGACATCCACCCTGACGGCTATCCGACCATCGAAGCGGTCAAATACATGGGCCAGCTGCTGGATCAGCGGACCAATGGACGCATCAAGATCAACGTCTTCCACTCCGCCCAGCTCGGCCAGGAGAAGGATACGATCGATCAGACGCGCTTTGGCGTCATCGACATGAACCGCATCAACATGGCGCCGTTCAACAACCTGATCCCGGCGACCAACATACCCTCGCTGCCCTTCATCTTCCGCTCGGTCGATCATATGCGGAAAGTCATGGACGGCCCGATCGGCGACAACCTGCTCAAGGATTTTGAGAAGCACGACCTGATCGGCCTCGCCTTCTACGATTCCGGCTCGCGCTCCTTCTATAACGGCAAGCGCCCGATCGGCTCGCCAGCCGACATGAAGGGCATGAAGATTCGCGTCCAGCAGTCCGACATGTTCGTGGCTCTGGTCTCGGCGCTCGGCGCCAATGCCACCCCGATGCCGTTCGGCGAAGTCTATTCGGCGCTGYAGACCGGCGTCATCGACGGCGCCGAGAACAACTGGCCGTCCTACGAGTCGACCCGCCATTTCGAGGTCTCGAAGTTCTATTCGACCACCGAGCACTCGCTCTCGCCGGAGGTGCTCGTGATGTCGAAGCGCAGCTTCGACAAGTTCAACGCGGCGGACCAGGCGCTGATCAAGACCGCAGCCAAGGAATCCGTCGCCAAGATGCGCGAGCTCTGGGATGCGCGCGAGAAGGAGTCGGAAGCCAAGGTCAAAGCTGGCGGCGCACAGATCAACACGGTCGAGAAGCAGCCCTTCATCGATGCGATGAAGCCCGTCTACGACAAGTTCGTCACCGATCCGAAGCTCAAGGAGATGGTGGCTGCCATCCAGGCGGTGAAGTGAAGGCCGGCGCGGCCCTTCCGGCTGCGCCCAGTCACTTGCGTCTCCTTTTCGGCCTTCCCCGGGTGGAGCGGTTCTGACGATCCCGCTTCGCAGGCGGCTTTCACCGCCGGCGAAACTGGAACAAGCCAGCATCACCCGGGAAAAAGCGCCTCACGCGGCGCCGGAGCGTCTTGATGCTTCTCCTTGCACAAATCCTGACCCGGCTGGGCGCCAAGCTCTGCCTCATTGCACTGGTCATCGCCGGGGCAGGTCTTGTCGCCATGACCGTGATCGTCGCATGGGGCGTCTTCGGGCGTTATGTGCTGAACGACACGCCGATCTGGGTCGAGGCCAGCGCCCTCTTCCTGATGTCCTGGTTCATCCTGCTCGGCGCCGCAGTCGGCGTGCGCGAGAGCGATCATCTCGGCTTCGAGGTCGGCCTCGCCATGTCGCCGCCGCCGCTGCGCAACGGGCTGATCATCCTGACCGAGCTTCTGGTGATTGCCTTCGGCCTCGCCATGCTGGTCTATGGCGCGCAGCTCGCCATCGGGACCTGGAGCGACCGCCTGCCGATCATCGGCATCTCGCGCGGCTGGGACTATGTCCCCATCGCGGTCGGCGGCGCCTTGATCGCCCTCTTCTCCTTCGAAAAGCTCATGCTCTTTCTCACCAAGGCGAAATCCGCCCCGCTCGGCTTCACGCATTTCGGCAGCGCACAGGAAGTCTGAGCGATGGAACTCTGGATCCTCTTTGGTACCTTCGCGCTGCTTCTCCTCATCGGCGTGCCCGTGGCTTTCTGCCTGGGCATGTCGTCRATCGCCACCGTCGTCTATATGGGCCTGCCGCCGGTCGTCGTCTTCCAGCAGATGAATTCCGGCATGAACGCCTTCGCCATGATGGCGATTCCGTTCTTCATCTATGCCGGCGACCTGATGATCCGCGGCGGCATCGCCGAGCGCCTGATCCAGATGGCCTCGAGTCTCGTCGGCCATCTGCGCGGCGGCCTGGGGCAGGTCAATGTCGTCACCTGCACGCTGTTCGGCGGCATTTCCGGCTCGGCCGTCGCGGATGCATCCGCCGTCGGCGGCCTGATGATCCCGCAAATGGTCAAACGCGGCTACGACGCGGACTATGCGGTCAATGTCACGGCCAATGCGGCGATCATCGCGCTGCTGATCCCGCCCTCGCACAACATGATCATCTATTCGCTCTCGGCGGGCGGAAACATCTCGATCGCCGATCTGTTTACCGCCGGCATCATTCCCGGCCTGATGCTCTGCGCCGCGCTGATGGTTGCGGCCTGGGCCGTCGCGGTCCGGCGCGGCTATCCGCGCGAGGCGTTTCCGGGATTTGCTGCGGTGGGCCGCTACATGGTGCTGGCGCTGCCCGGCATCCTGCTGATCTTCATCATCTTCGGCGGGGTCCGGTCCGGCGTTTTCACCGCAACGGAATCCTCCTGCGTGGCTGTCGTCTACGCCGTCCTCGTCACCATCTTCGTCTATCGCCAGCTCACCTGGACGGCCTTTGTCGAAGCGACCCTTGGCGCGGTTCGCACCACGGCTATGGTGCTGCTGGTGATCGGGACGGCCGGCGCCTTCGGCTGGCTGATGGCCTTCCTGCAGGTGCCGCAGGCGACGATCGGCGCGATGAAGGCGGTCTCGGACAACCCACTCGTCATCCTGCTGATGATCAATCTCATCCTGCTCGTGCTCGGCACGTTCATGGACATGGCGCCGATGATCATCATCTGCACGCCGATCTTTCTGCCGGTTGTGAAGGCCTTTGGCGTCGACCCCGTGCATTTCGGCGTGATCCTGATCCTGAACGCCGGCATCGGCCTGAACACGCCGCCGGTCGGATCGGTACAGTTCGTCGCCTGTGCCATCGGGCGCGTCTCGATCGGGGAATCGATGCGGACGATCTGGCCCTTCTACGGCGCCAGCGTTGCCGTACTCCTGCTGGTGACCTATGTCCCTGCAATCTCCCTCTGGCTGCCAAGAGTGTTCCATTGACCAGACTGTCGCCGCAAACCCTTGGCAGCCTGCCAAAGACCGTCCGCCGTCCATCCTATGCGCGCGCAGGGCTGAAGCCCGGCATCGTGCATCTCGGGCTCGGCGCCTTCGCCCGCGCCCATCTGTGCGAATATACGGATGATGCGCTCGAGCACGCTTTCGGCGGCTGGGGTATCATCGGCGCCAGCCTGCAGCGCCCCGACCAGCGCGACAGGCTGAAGCCGCAAGGCGGTCTCTACAGCTTCCTGAAGCGGGCTCCAGACGGCCCGCAGATGCGCATCATCGGTTCCGTGCTCGATGTGCTCGTCGCGCCCGAGAATCCCGCCGCTCTCGTCACACGTCTCGCCGCCGCCGAAACGCGCATCGTCTCGCTGACCGTGACCGAGAAGGGCTATTGCCACGACCCGGCCACCGGCCGGCTGCGGCAGGATCATCCCGACATTGTTCACGATCTGGAACATCCCGATGCCCCGCGCTCGGCCATTGGCCTGATCGTCGCGGCCCTGAAGCTGCGAAAGGCCGAAGGCCTCGCTCCCTTTACCGCGCTGAGCTGCGACAACCTTCCGCATAACGGCAAGGTCCTGCGCGGCCTGGTGCGCGACTTCGCAGCTCTGCAGGACGATACACTTGCAGCCTGGATCGAAGCGAATGGAGCCTTCCCGGCGACGATGGTCGACCGCATCGTGCCCGCCACCACCGACGCCGACATCGCGGAGGCCGCCGGCCTGCTCGGTGTCGAGGACGCCGCACCGGTGATCGGAGAACCCTTCCGGCAATGGGCGGTCGAGGATCGTTTTGCCAGTGGCAGGCCCGCATGGGACGAAGTCGGCGCCCAGATGGTCTCCGAGGTCGCGCCCTTCGAGTTCATGAAGCTGCGCATGCTCAACKGTGCCCATTCCAGCCTCGCCTATCTCGGCTATCTCTCCGGCCACGAGACCGTGGCCGAGGCGAGCGGCGATCCGGTGCTCGCCCGCTTCCTGCAGGGGCTCTGGGCCGAGATCATCCCGACCGTGCCCGCTCCGCAAGGCGTCGATCTCACCGACTATGCCGGCGCGCTGCTCACCCGCTTCCGCAACCCCGCCATTCGCCACCGTACCTGGCAGATCGCCATGGACGGCTCGCAGAAGCTGCCGCAGCGTCTGCTCGGCACGATCCGCGAACGCCTCAAGGCCGGTGCGCCGATCGATCACCTTGCGCTCGGCGTCGCGGCCTGGATGCGTTACGTCACCGGCACGGACGAGACGGGCACCGTCATCGATGTCCGCGACCCGCTGGCGGGCGAATTCGCCCGCATCGCGACGCAGGCGGGCCGGAATGCGCAGGCGCTGAGCAGCGGCCTTCTCGGCATCGAAGCGATCTTCGGTAGCGACCTGCCGCGCGAGACGGCCTTCCCCAAGGCTGTCGCCCGGCAGCTCGATAGCCTGTTCTCGCAGGGCGCGAAGGCAACGGCGGCGGCGCTGGCGGCCTGAGGCCGAAGCCCGGAAAGCAACAGCGCATGTGGAACCCTCTCCTGCAGGGACAGGGTTCCACATGCGAATAGCGAAACCTCTTGATCAGGCTCGCCCCCTGTCGCCAGATGCGGCCATGAAGCGGCTCGCCCTCCTTGCCTCCACATTCTGCCTTGGCCTCCTGATAGCCGGCACAGCTGCGGCGCAATCTCCCGCGACCGTCCCCAATTTCTGGGACGGCAAGATCAGGCTCGATCGGCCGGAGCCCGGGCCCCCACGCGTGGTTCGTTTCCTGACCGACGACGACTATCCGCCGCTGCATTTTGCTGCGCCGGACGGCGCGCTGACCGGTTTCTCGGTCGAGCTCGCCCGTGCGGTCTGCGAGAGGATGCTGTGGACCTGCACGGTTCAGGCCCGCCGCTTCGACACGCTGCTCGATTCCCTGGCCGAAGGGCGCGGCGACGTCCTGGCGGCGGCGATGGCGGTGACGCCGCAGATCCGCGCCCGTTTCAGCGCCAGCCATCTCTATGCTTCCTCACGCGCAAGGATGACCCGACCCTCATACGCGCAATCGACTATGCGCTCCAATCGCTCTGGGACGACGGCACCTATGCCAGGCTCTATCTGCGGTTCTTTCCGGTGAGCCCGTTCTGAAGGGAAGCCAACCCAGGCTCCTCGCCGATCTCGTGTCCGGAGCGCTCGCAATCGGCGCCCGGCCTACCCGGTTCCCCGAAGGCTCGCTGCCGCCCCAATCTCGTCAGGTTCGGTTGCCCCACGCAGAATCAGGAGGGAGGTGAGCCCGTGGACCCGCCTCCCTCCCGTTTCATCGCGCTGGGCGCGTATTGGAGAGCTCGCCCTCGAGCGCCAGGCGGGCCGCGCTTGCCATCCAGCCAGCCGTGGCGGGCAGGATATCGTCATTGAAGTTGTAGCGCTCGTTGTGGAGCTCGCCACCGTCGGTCACCGGGCCATTGCCGATCCAGACATAGGCGCCCGGCCTGTCCGCCATGAAATGGCAGAAATCCTCGCTCGCGGTGCTCGGCGGCACGTCGCGCCGAACCGTCAGACCAGCCTGCTTCGCTGCCGCGACCGAGATCTCTTCCTCCAGTTCGGTATTCGCCGTGGCGCGACCGCCAGTGATGATCTCGATCTCGGCCCGCATCTCGAAGGCCTCGGCCGTGCTGTTGGCAATGCGCTTGAGGCTCCCGATCACGCGATCGCGCACCGCCGGCCGATAGGTCCGGAAAGTGCCGTCGATGGTGACGCTGGACGGGATCTGGTTCGGCGCCTGGCCGCCATGCACCATGCCGACCGAGACGACCGCGCTGTCGAGCGGATCGACATTGCGGGCAACGATCGTCTGCAGAGCCACGATCAGATGGCTCATCGCAACGATCGGATCGCGCGTCAGGTCGGGCTTGGCGGCATGGCCGGCCGTGCCGTGCAGGGTGATCCGGAATCGGCCGGGTTCGGCCATAACCGGTCCGTGATGAACCGCCACCGTGCCGGCTTCCAGGCCGGGCCAGTTATGGAATCCGAAGACGCGCTCCATCGGGAAGCGTTCGAACAGACCGTCGGCGATCATCGCCCGGGCGCCGGCACCATTCTCCTCCGAAGGCTGGAACAGCAGATGGACCGTCCCGCTCCAGCTTTCGTCGCGCGCCAGCAGGGCGGCGGCTCCGAGCAGGGAGGTCGTGTGGCCATCATGGCCGCAAGCGTGCATCACGCCCTTGTTCGTGGAGACATAGGGCAGGTCATTCGCCTCGAGAATCGGCAAGGCGTCCATATCGGCCCGCAATCCGACGCTGCGGTCCGAGTTGCCGCGCTTCAGCGTCGCGACGACGCCGTGGCCACCAATGCCGGCGGTGAAGGGAATGCCGAGTTCGGTCAGCTTCTCCTGAACGAAGGCGGCCGTCGCGCTCTCCTTCAGCGAGAGTTCGGGATGCGCGTGGAGATGTCGTCGCCATGTCTTGAGCGTTTCGAGGAGAGCGTGATCCATGAGGTATCCGATACAGAGCCAATCGCGGAGCGGAGCCTATACGCATGCGCCGCAAGAGCAATTCGACCGAACGCGACCCGGGCAGGCAATGAATGCGGTGCAGGGCAGGCAACGCCCCAGGACAGCCGGCACCGATTGACGCCGCCCGTTCTCATCTGTCAAAGCCGGAGCTTCCGAAAACCTTGAGACAGACGAGGACCCGCCGCAAATGTCCGCTTTCGATCCCACGCTCGTGGATGCCGCCCAGCGTTCGGCCGCCTGGCCGTTCGAGGAAGCACGCAAGCTCGTGGCCCGGATCGAGAAATCGGGCAAGAAAGAGGTGCTCTTCGAGACCGGATACGGCCCCTCGGGCCTGCCGCATATCGGCACCTTTGGCGAGGTCGCGCGCACCTCGATGGTGCGCCACGCCTTCCGCGTGCTCACCGACGACACGGTGCCGACGCGGCTGATCGCCTTCTCCGACGATCTCGACGGCCTGCGCAAGGTGCCGGACAACGTCCCGAACAAGGAATTGCTGGCGAAGCATCTCGGACGGCCGCTGACCGAGGTCCCCGATCCTTTCGGCACGCATGACTCGTTCGGCCGGCATAACAACGCCCGCCTGCGTGCCTTCCTCGACCAGTTCGGCTTCGATTACGAGTTCAAGTCCTCGACCGACAGCTATCGGGCGGGCGAGTTCGACGCGACCCTGCTGAAGCTGCTGGCGCGCTACGACGCGGTGATGAAGATCATGCTGCCAACGCTCCGCGAGGAGCGCGCCGCGACCTATTCGCCCTTCCTGCCGATCCATCCCAGGACCCGCATCGTCATGCAGGTGCCGATCGAGGCGCGCGATGTCGAGAAGGGGACCATCACCTGGACCGCCCCGGAGAGCGGCGAGCGTTTCGAGACCCCTGTCACCGGCGGCCATGCCAAGCTGCAATGGAAGCCGGATTGGGCGATGCGCTGGGTCGCGCTCGGCATCGACTACGAGATGGCCGGCAAGGACCTGATCGATTCCGTCAAGGTCTCGTCGGCCATCGCGCGCGCCCTCGATGCGACGCCGCCGGACGGCTTCAACTACGAGCTCTTCCTCGATGAGCAGGGCCAGAAGATCTCGAAGTCGAAGGGCAACGGCCTGACCATCGAGCAATGGCTCTCCTATGGCTCGCAGGAGAGCCTGGCGCTCTTCATGTACTCGCGTCCGCGCGAGGCCAAGAAGCTGCATTTCGACGTCATTCCGCGTGCGGCTGACGAATATCTGCAGTTCCTCGGCGGCTACGAGCGGCAGGATTGGAAGAACCGGCTCGGCAATCCCGTCTGGCATATCCATAACGGCAACCCGCCGGCGCCGGAGGTGATCGCCTCGGGCGAAGGCGATAACGCCGCCAAGACGCAGGTCACCTTCGGGCTGCTGATGAACCTCGTCGCCGTGGCCAATGCCGAGGACAAGGATGTACTCTGGGGCTTCCTGCGCCGCTATGCGCCGGGTGCCTCGCCTGCGACCCATCCGCGTCTCGACGCGCTGGTCGGCTACGCGATCCGCTATTTCCAGGATTTCGTGAAGCCAGCCAAGCAATACCGTCCGGCGACGCTGGAGGAGCGGCAGGCCCTGGAGGATCTCTCAGCCAGGCTCGGCGAACTCTCGGCTGCAGGCGTCACCGATGCCGGCACGATCCAGGACGCGGTCTACGATATCGGCCGACGCGATCCTTACAAGACCGTGCAGAAGGACGGCTCGGCCGGCGTCTCGCTCGCCTGGTTCAACACGCTCTACGAGATCCTGCTCGGTGAGCCCAAAGGCCCACGCTTCGGCTCCTTCGCCGCGATCTACGGCATCGAGAACACCCGCGCGCTGATCGCCAAGGCGCTCGCCGGCGACCTGCTCGCCGAGCACCACGCCTTCCTGAAGGCGCGTGAGGCCGCACGGGGATGAACAAACGCACCGCGCTTGCACCGGATATGGTCGAACAGGCCATCCGCAGTCGCCGCGCGGTGCGTGCCTTTCTGCCGGATCCGGTCGATCCTGCGCTGGTGCGGCTCCTGCTCGAACTCGCCGCCCAAGCGCCGAGCGGGACCAATATGCAGCCCTGGAAGGCGCGTGTGCTCGGCCCCAAGAGCCGGGCACGGCTGGAAGCCGGGTTGCTCGCTGCGCTGGACGATCCCGACTTCAAACCGGCGGAGGAGTACCGCTACTACCCGCAGACCTTCACCGAGCCCTATCAGTCGCGCCGCCGCAAGGTCGGCTGGGACCTCTATGGCCTGCTCGGCGTCACCAGGGGTGACCATGAGGGCATGAAGCGGCAGACGGCCTATAACCTGCGCTTTTTCGGCGCGCCGGTCGCGCTGATGGTGACGATCGACCGCGACCTCGAAATCGGCTCCTGGCTCGATCTCGGCATGTTCATCCAGAATCTGCTGATCGCTGCCCAGGCGCATGGCCTCGATACCTGCCCGCAGGCGATTTTTGCCCGCTTTCATCCGGTCGTGCGCGATGCGTTGGCAATCCCCGAGAGCGAGGTCGTCGTCTGCGGCATCGCGATCGGCCATGCCGACCCTGACGCAGCTGCGAACCGGCTCGTGCCGGAGCGCGAGCCGGTCGAGACCTTCACCACCTGGCTCGACTGAAGGCAGGAGCT
The DNA here is from genome assembly GCF_056406775.1 of Allobosea sp. P1_A7. NCBI lineage: Bacteria > Pseudomonadati > Pseudomonadota > Alphaproteobacteria > Hyphomicrobiales > Alloboseaceae > Allobosea > Allobosea sp. P1_A7. The sequence goes on along the minus strand of NZ_JBFTZN010000236.1, from coordinate 4,418 downwards.
ACACCAGCTTCGGCCTGCTCTTGCCGAACAGCTTCAGCACTGGCGCAACGGCGAAGTGAATGCCGATCATCGYTGCCACGCCCGCGGCCAGCCCGACGACCGCCGACAGCGCCGCCGTCACCAGCCATTCGACAACCGCGCCCAGGCCGGGGACGGGGCGGGCCGATGCCACGGCCGCATCGTGAATGAGGTGGCCCACCGCACTGAAGCCATAGCCCTCGAAACCGTGGATCAGGATGCCGCCGCCGACCCAGAGCATGGCGACGGTCCCGACAGCGCTGAGGATCGAGAGCAGCACGGGCATGCTCACCACGAGCCCCCGCCCGAATCCCTTGGACAGGGGCCGCAGCAGGCGGTCGACGATGCTGGGCTCGGCTTCGGCGGGGCGTTTGCCACGCCCAAGGTGAAGCAGGTTTGAGATGGGGTGATCGTTCTGCGCCAGAGCAACGCCGGCATCATCGGCCTTCACGATCAGCGCGACGAGACCGTAGACGAAGGCGGTCATCCCGATGCCGACGATGGCCAGGACCAGCGCCTGCGTCCAGAACGAGGACTGAGACACGCTTGCGAGCGTGATCGCCATGATCTCCGCCGAGAGGATGAAGTCGGTCCTCACTGCACCGCTGATCCTCTGGTTCTCGAACTGGGTGGCGTCGATCCCCGCCGAGGCGCCCTCGCCTTCGACATCAGCGCCATGAGGCCGGACCAATTCCAGGACCTTCTCGGCTCCCTCGAAGCAGAGATAGAGGCTGCCCAGCATCAGCAGCGGCGTGATTGCCCAGGGCGCGAACAGCGCCAGCAGGAGCGCCGCCGGCAGCAGGAATGCCAGCTTGTTCCGCAATGAGCCCAGCGCGATCCGCCCGATGATCGGAAGTTCCCGATCCGCGCTGAACCCGACGGCATAGCGCGGCGTCACGGCCGTATCGTCGATGACGATGCCGGCAGCCTTGGCACTCGCCTTCGCCGCCTGGCTCGCGGCATCGTCGAGGGACGCCGCAGCGACCTTCGCAAGCGCCGCGATATCGTCKAGCAGGGCGACAAGGCCGGAACTCACGATCGCACCTCCGGGGACACGCACTGGGCCAAACCAGTCAACGACGCGGCCCCGAAGATGACAAGGGGCGCCTCCGTCCGGCAAGTCGCCTCAGGAGGCAGCGACCAGCCCGCCAGCCTGCCCGACCCGCCGCAGATGATGGGGGGTATCGCCGAACAGGCTCTCGATCATGGTCAGGCGCTTGAAATAATGCGCGCCGAGATATTCCATCGTCATGCCGATGCCGCCATGGAGCTGCACCGCCTCCTGCCCCACCAGCCGGCAGGAGCGATTGATCTGGACCTTCACAGCCGACAACGCGGCGGTCCGCTCGCCCGCATCGGGATGGCCGACCATCATCGCGGCATAGAGCGCCATCGAGCGGGCTTGTTCGAGCGCCATCAGCATGTCGACGGCGCGATGCTGCAGCACCTGGAACTGGCCGATCGCGACGCCGAACTGCTGGCGCGTCTTGAGATAGTCGACGGTCAGGCCGTGCAGAGCATCCATGATGCCGACAGCTTCGGCGGCGAGCGCAGCAATGGCGTTGTCAGCGACACGCTCGAGGATCGGCAGCCCTGCGCCGAGCGATCCCAGCAGAGCCTCCTGGCCGAGCACGACGCCGGAGAAGGCGATCTCCGCAGCGCGTCCGCCATCCTGTGTCGGGTAGCCTCGGGTTCTCACGCCGGGCGCCGCCGCATCGACGAGGAAGAGGCTGATACCGGTCCGGTCGCGCCGGCCGCCATCTGTCCTGGCGCTCACCACGATCCGGTGCGCGCTGTCGCCATTGATCACGACGCTCTTGGCGCCATCGAGCACGAACCCTGTCTCCGTGCGCTGCGCGCTCGTCGCCACGTCGAAGAGATCGTAGCGTGACTGCTTCTCGGTGAAGGCCAGCGCCAGGCGCAGGGTGCCGTCAACGATGCCCGGAATGATCCGCGCCTTCTGTTCAGCCGAACCGCCGAACCGGACGGCGCCGCCACCCAGCACAATGCTCGCAAGATAGGGCTCAAGCGCCAGTCCCTTGCCCAGCGCCTCCATCACCACCATGGTCTCGACAGGACCGCCGCCGAAACCGCCCTCCTCCTCAGAAAACGGGATGCCGGTGAGGCCCAGTTCCGCAAACTGCGCCCAACCCTTCTCGGAGAAGCCGAGCGGCTCCTTCGCCAAGGCCTGCCGCGCGTCGAGCGTGCCATAGGCGGCGCCGATCAGCCGCTCGACACTGTCCTTGAGCTGGGCCTGTTCGGAGGAGAGGTCGAAATCCATCGGGTTTCATCCAGCCTGGCGGGGCGCTAGCCACCGCGTCATGCTCGCCCTTGTGGCGAGCTCTTGCGTCCTGCGACGCGCGTGAAGGGAAGACGGGGGTGGCCGGGACAAGCCCGGCCAGGACGCGGCAGGGCGCCAAGCCTCATCGTCAAAGCCCCAGCACCGCCTTGGCGATGATGTTCTTCTGGATTTCGTTCGAGYCGCCATAGATCGAGACCTTGCGGTTGTTGAAATAGCTCGCTGCAGCCGCATCGGCCCAGTCATGCTCGAAGGGCCAGTCATTGGTGAGGTCGCCCGTCCGCAGCGGCGCGGCAAGCGCGAATGGCCCGGCCACCTCCAGCAGCAGTTCCGTCGTCGCCTGCTGCAATTGGGAGCCCTTGATCTTGAGGATCGAGGAGGCAGGATCGGGTTTGTTGGGATCGCGCCTGCCCTGTGCTGCGACCACCCGCATCTGGCTGATTTCCAGCGCCTTCAGTTCGATCTCGACCAGCGCAAACCGTTCGCGGAAATCGGCGTCATCCCACAGCACACCGTCGCCGGCCGGCATCTCCTTCGCCAGCCGTTTGATCCGGGCAAGACGTTCCTTGGAGAGGCCGATCCGGGCGATGCCGACACGCTCGTTGGCAAGGAGGAACTTGGCATAGTCCCAGCCTCTGTTCTCCTCGCCGACGAGGTTTTCGACGGGCACGCGGACATCGTCGAAGAAAACCTCGTTGACCTCGTGCCGGCCCTCGAGCGTGATGATCGGGCGCAGGGTGATGCCGGGCGTCTTCATGTCGATCAGGATGAAAGAGATCCCGGCCTGCTTCTTCGCCGCGGGGTCGGTGCGCACGAGGCAGAAGATCCAGTCTGCGTGCTGCCCGAGCGTGGTCCAGGTCTTCTGGCCGTTGACGACGTAATGATCGCCATCGCGGACGGCCCGCGTCTTCAGCGAGGCGAGGTCCGAACCCGCGCCGGGCTCGGAAAAGCCCTGGCACCACCATTCGTCGAGATTGGCGATACGCGCGAGGTGCTTCTCCTTCTGGCTCTGGGAGCCGAAGGCCGCGATCACCGGCCCGACCATGTAGCAATTGAACTGCTGCGGCAGCGGCACGGCGGCGAGCAGCATCTCCTCAGTGAAGATATAGCGCTGGATCGGGCTCCAATCCTGCCCGCCCCATTCGCTCGGCCAATGCGGTACGGCCCAGCCGCGCGCGTTCATGACCCGCTGCGAGGTGACATAATCCTCCCGCGCCAGCCCGAGGCCTTCGGAGACCTTCCTGCGGATAGAAGCCGGGATCTCGGTGCGGAAGAACTGCCTCACCTCATCGCGGAAGGCGATTTCCTCGGGCGTGAAGCGCAGGTCCATGATGGCTAGCCCTGATTGATCTCGAACAGCCCCGCGCAGCCCATGCCGCCGGCGACGCACATGGTGACGACGGCATAGCGCGCCTTGCGGCGGCGCCCCTCCAGCAATGCATGGCCAACCAGCCGCGCCCCGCTCATCCCGAAGGGATGGCCGACCGAGATCGCGCCGCCATTGACGTTGACCTTCTCGGGATCGATGCCGAGCGTGTCGCGGCAATAGATCGACTGGGAGGCGAAGGCCTCGTTGAGTTCCCAGAGATCGATATCCGAAACCTTCAGGCCATTGCGCTCGAGCAGGCGCGGCACGGCGAAGACCGGGCCGATGCCCATCTCGTCCGGCTCGCAGCCGGCCGAGGCGAAGCCACGGAAGATGCCGAGCGGCGACAGGCCCCGCCGCGCAGCCTCCTTCGCCGACATCACGACGCTCGCAGCCGCACCGTCCGAGAGCTGGCTGGCATTGCCGGCGGTGATGAACTTGTCCTCGCCGCGCACCGGCTTCAGCTTCGCAAGCCCCTCCAGCGTGGTGTCCGGCCGGTTGCCCTCGTCCTTGGCGAGCGTGACCTGCTCGTTCCGCGTTTCGCCGCTCGCCTTGTCGGTGACGGACATCACTGCGCTCATCGGCACGATCTCGTCGTCGAACAGCAGGCGCTGCTGGGCCGCGGCGGTGCGGCGCTGGCTTTCCAGCGAGAACAGATCCTGCGCCTCGCGCGAGATGCCGTAGCGCTCGGCGACGTTGTCGGCGGTCTCGATCATCGTCGTGTAGATCTCGGGC
>NZ_JBFTZN010000235.1:0-9354 GCF_056406775.1 Allobosea sp. P1_A7 | reverse complement strand
AGGCATAGCTCGGCACGAAGGTGCCGCCTATATCGACCTTGTCGCGGCCGTAATCGACATTCCCCTGAAGCGTGAACCCGATCTGCTGACCCCAGATCACCATGTCCGAGACATCCAGGCGGCTGGCAGAACGGGTGAATTCTGCCCTCAGCTTGGTGAAGGCGACCTCGCTGGCGTCGATGCGTCCTCCCGCTCCGCCAACGCGATCGCCGGACAGGGCCGTCACTGCCTGCTCTCCGAGGACCCGCCGCAACGCCGGTTCGTCGCGCACGACGAAGTTGCGGAAGAGCAGCTCTCCGCTTTGGCGCGTGTCGCCCGGGCCCAGCGTCAGCACCAGATCGCCGCCGTGAGCCCGACGGTAGAAGTCAAAGAAGCGCAGCACCGAGCCGCCATTCTCCGACTGCAGGACAAGTGTGCCGGCGCCCTCACCTTGACGGGCCTGCCTTGCGGAAACGCTTGCCCGGCCGATACGACCGTCGAAACTCAGGGAGCGCAGGTCACCATTTCGCTTTGAGAACTTCAGCACTCCGTTGCCGATCGCCTCGTTGTTGAATCCGGTCAGGATCGGCACGTCGAGATCGACGTCGACATCGTTGCCGCGCGCGGCGTTCTTGTCGCCTCGCGCCGTCGGAGCCGCGCCGACCTGCAGGTCACGAATGAAGGGCCGTACATCGGCAACCTGCCCGCGGATCACCAGCTTCGTTACCGTTCCGTCACGCTTGGCCTCGACCTTGAGATTGTCGCCTGGGGATATCCGAAACTGCGAGAGGCTGGCCCCCTCGAACCCACTCTGCTTGTTGAGCTCGATCTTGCCACGGATCAGGACCGGCGACGCATCGAGCGTGAAATCATCGAGATCGGGACCATCGGCATCGACCAAGTAATTGAAGGTCGCCCGCCCCGCGCGCCCGGCGGGCTTGGCGAATCCGGGGATTACTCCGTCGATCGCCGCCTTGGTCAGATCGAGTTCGACACGCGGCGCGATTTCCGCGCCCTTGCCAAGCTGTTTCGATACCTTGACCTGCACGGGGCCGTTGACGCCGAGCTCCGGCCCGAAGCCGCGCTTCTGGCGGGCAGCGTTGTCGAGCGTGAAGGCGAGCGTCGCCTCGCCCTGTCCCTTCGTGTTCTGGCGGATCTCCATCTGCGCGCGTTCGCCGCCGACGCGGCCTTCGCCCCGGATCGAAAGGCCAGTTCGATCGAACCCGACCGTGAAATTGGCCGCTTCGAGCTTCTCGGTGGCGAGCAATGTATCCGAGGCAATGTTGGAGAGCGTGCCGGAGGTCTGGACCACGACATCGGAAGGCTGGATATCGTCGGCCATCGGCAAGGTGATGACGGTCTTCAGGTCACTGCTGCCCCGGATCGAGGCCGGATCGCCTGCTCCGGGATTGAACTCCTTGAGCGCGGGAAAGGTGAAGAGTGCCGCAACCGCGTCAGCCGGCCCGACGGAGCGGAAGCCGATCTTGGCCTGGGGACGCGGCGCCCAGGTATCGAGAATGCCAAAGCTGCCTTCGCTCAACGCGAGCTTTCGGCCATCACGCAGATCGGCTGTCGCCTTCGGGATGGTAAGCTGGACCGTCCGGCCGGTCGCGGTGCCGCTGACCGTGCCGTCGATCAGCGGCGGCAAACCGGGCCCCGGCAGATAGCGTACATTCGTCGCGTCCACCGTTACGAGCAGCGCCTTGTCGGGCATGCCTGCACCTTGCAGCATTCGGGCGTGATCTTCTGCCGGCAGGTCGACCTTGACATCCACCGCAGTGAGACGGCCTGCGGCCACCTCCCGGCTCAGCGAAGCGTGCAGATGGGGCGCAGTCCACTCCGGCCAGATTGCAAGGGCGGCCCGCGCGTCAGAATCCGTCGCCCGGATCCAGAACTGCTGATAGGGCGATTCGCCMCGCTTCTGCACAAGCCCGGTCATGTCGACCGCGATCAGCGGGCCGCGCAGTGAGAAACTCTCGATACGGACCTCCCCGGCCGAGCTGTCGAGGACGATGCCGCTCTGAATGCTGTCGATGGCGACCGCCGGATCCGAACCGACCCCGGCTATCTGTCCCTTGGCATCCAGCCCCACGCGCCAGACACCATTCTCTCCCCGCAAGCTGCCGGAACCACGCAGAACCGTCGGACCAGCCTTGAACTCCGCCGAGGTCACACGGAGATCAGCCAGCCCCGTTCCGCTCTCCAACTCGACATGGGCAGTATCGACCGAGATCGGTGCGACCGGGCTGTCGCGAAACGTGATCGTGCCAGGAAGGATGTCGAAGCGCGCCGACATCTTGCTTTCGCCGCCCGGGCGCTGAGCCAAGGAGATCTTGCCCTTCATCGGCAGCCCGTTGATCGCGACACTGGACGTGCCCACGGCGAGAGCAACAGCCTCGGCGGGCTCGAAGCGAACGACATCGATCTCCGCCCGCCGCGTTCCATCCGGATCGGCCGACAGGTCGATAGCGAGTTCCTTCCAGCGCGAGCCGGTCCGGCCCTTCATCGTGAGGCGGCTGACTCCGTTGCCGACACGCGACAATCTGATGTCGACATCCTCGAGACTGGTCCTCTGTCGACCATCGGGATCGACCAGGGCCAGCCTCGCTCCGCGCATGCCTGCCGTTTCGAGCGCGCCGAGAAGACCGTCTCCGGCCGCAACCGTCGCGACGGCTTCCATGATGTTGGTAAAGACGTTCCAATGGCTGGCATCTGGAATGGCGGGCGGCTGCACCACCGGTTCCGGAGGGGCCGCATCCGCATTCACGATCAATGCGCCGTCATGATTGACGCCGAGGCGCATGTTGACGCCACGCAGGTCGACCGACACCAGCCGGATTTCGCCGCGCAGCAGCGCCAGCGGCACATAACCGAGCACGGCCTCCGGAGCACGGAAGGCCGCACCGCTACGGTGACGGAACGAAACCTGCCTGACCCGGAGCTGGGCACGCCCGTCGATCCGGCTGAGCTCTGCGCTGCCAGCCTCGACCTGCCAGTCAGGACCGAGCCGTTCTGCAATCGCGGCCGAGATGCGGCCCTCCAGGCCCGAGAGCGGAATCATCCCGGTGACCAGCAGAGCGCCAGCCGCGCCCGCCAGCGTCACCACAGCGACAGCCACCGCCACCACGATCGTGACAAGCCCAGCCTTCGCGCGCCGCGCGACCGCAGCAACCTCGTCGCAGGTCGTGCTTTCGGGTGCCACAACCCGCGGCGGCTCCTGACCGACCTTGTCGTTACCTTCGTTCACCAAGGACTTTCGCGTTCTGAAAGGGGCCGAAATGCGACTTCGGTCCGGCTTCACCAGATTCTATGAGTCTTCGCCGGCTCTGAATGGCCGTATGCGGGTTACACGGATGTTGCGGCCAGACTAACCGATTCGGCTTCTGCTCCATCCAGGCTGGCTGGCGCATGAACGGGCGGCACACCCTGCCCATCGATTCCGTGCGCTCCTTGCAGCGCGATCGCGACGAAAGGAAGGCAATTCATGGGCTTGCAGGTGGGCGATCTCGCACCCGAATTCACATTGCCAAGGGATGGCGCAGGCACGATCTCGCTCGCCGACCTTAGGGGACGCAAGATCGTACTCTATGCCTATCCAAAGGACGATACCGAGAGCTGCACAAAGGAAGCCATTGCCTTCAATGGCTTGCATGCGGAGTTTGCCGCAGCTGGGGCCGAAATCGTCGGGATCTCTCCCGATCCGATCAAGCGTCACGATCGCTTCAAGCAGAAATATGCCCTCACCTTCCCGCTTGTCGCAGATGAAGCCCGCGCGGTGCTCGAGAACTACGGCATCTGGGTCGAGAAGAGCATGTATGGCCGCAAGTATATGGGGGTGGAGCGAACCACCTTTCTGATCGATCAGGACGGCCGCATCGTGCGGATCTGGCCCAAGGTGAAGGTCGCCGGCCATGCCGAAGAGGTGCTGGCGGCCGTTCGGGAGATGTGACACTCGCCGCAGAATGCTGAGCCGGCGCTGGCGATTTGCAAAGGATTAACCCTAACAAGGTCTACTCGCATCATCGGCAGCGTTACATCCGGTTTTGCGTATGACTCATCCCGCCTCGCCTGGCCCGGCCCTTCCCGTCACGGGACTGGCCTCACACAAGAGCTACACGATCCGCCGTTCGACAGCCTTCGCGGGGCTCTCGCTTCTGGCCCTTACGACCGCCTGGGGCGGTGTGACCGGCTGGTACATCCTCAGCAAGGACGATATCGCGGCGCGGCTGATCGCCCGCGAAACCACCCGGCAATATGCCTATGAAGACAGGATCGCGGCGTTGCGCGCCGATATCGACCGGCTCGCCAGCCGCGCCCTGCTCGATCAGGATGGCGTCGAGGCTCGTGTCGACGAACTGGCCACGCGTCAGGCCGAGCTGGAGAGCAAGCAGGCCCTGGTCGCTGCCGTCACCGAAACTCTGCAGGCCGGCGGCATTGCATCGCCTGCAAAGGTTCCACTGCGTTCACGCCTGATCAAGGCGGAGGAACCGATCCGCGCCTCCAGCGTCTCAAGCTTCGCGCCGATCACCTCAAGCAAGCCGATGCCCGCTCCCGACGCTCCCGGGCTCCGCAGCTCGGAAGAGCACAAGAGCGTCCCCTGGCAATCGGGCGAGGCGGAGGAAGCTCCGCAAGCACCCGCGCAACGCGTCGCAGAATCGCTCACCAGGCTTGACCAGTCGCTGTCGGAGACCGCAACGGCGCAACTCGCCGCGCTACGCCATATGGAACAGTCGCTCGCCGAATCTCAGAAAACACTGCGCGGGGCGCTGGCGGAGACCGGGCTCGACACCGACAAGCTTGCCGCCACGACGACGATCGCCAAGGGTGTCGGCGGCCCCTTCGTCCCCTTCAAGGTCGATGCGTCCGCCGGTCCCTTCGAGGCCACATTGAGCGCCCTGCAACCGCGCATATCGGCGGTCTACCGGCTGCGCGGTCTTGTCGAGCAATTGCCCCTTCGCAAGCCGATGCAGGGCGAAGTCGACATGACCTCGAACTATGGCTATCGCGTCGACCCGTTCACCCGCAGCCCGGCGATGCATACCGGCATCGACTTCCGCGCCGAAACCGGCACGCCGATCCGCGCCACCGCGCCCGGCAAGGTTGTCTCAGCTGAATATACCGGCGGCTACGGAAACATGGTCGAGATCGAGCATGCGGGCGGCATCACCACGCGCTATGCTCACATGTCTGCCATCAGCGTTTCGGCCGGACAAATGGTGACGAGCGGGACCGTGGTCGGCAAGGTCGGCACGACCGGGCGCTCGACCGGCCCACATCTGCATTACGAAACCCGGATCGAGGGCGAGCCCATCGACCCGACGCGCTTTGTCCGCGCCGGGAGCAAGCTCGCCAACCAGCTCTAAAGCATCGGCCCGAAAAGTGGATTGCAGTTTTCGGGTGAGCCGATGCAATCAAGGAAGGCTAGCCCATCGGACTGGATATAAAATCCGGTCTGATATGCTAGAAAGTCATCGTCGCCGCGTTGATGACGCCGGCCGCAAGCGAGGCGGCACCCAGGAACAGTGCGGCGGCCAGCTCACCGGCAGCGATCCGCGCTGACAGGTTGGGCAGCACGAGCCTGACCAGGAAATAGACCAGCAATTGCACCACGAGGGCGACAATGCCCCAGACCACGAGGTCGATGATCGTCGTTGCATGGACCACGGCGCTCGACAGCGGCAGAGCAAAACCCGTGAGACTCAGCCCCAGCGAGAGTGCCGCAGCGACGTTGTTGCGGCGGATCAGGCCGAATTCATTATGCGAGGTCGCCAGGGTGTAGATCAGCAGATAAACGGCGACGAGCCCGAGCGACGCTGAAAAGAAAAGTGCAAAATCCGGCAGTCGCGCCAAAGCTTGGCCGAGCATCGTCATCCCCTAAGTGATTCTGTGCGCGATCCTGCGCTTCAGTTCGCCTCGAACGCAACCATGCAACCCATGGCGGTGCTGGCCGGCACGACGATGCGACCACCGATCTGTCGCCACTCGACCTCAGCCGCGTCCAGAACCCCACGCACCCCATCGAGATCCTTCACCGCGACCGCGAATCCGGCGAAATGCRGATCCTTTCTCCCCTCCTCGACGCCGAAGAGCTGGTAGGCGGCATGCGGCGTCAGAATATCGACGCGGCCGCGCGGAAGGGCAGCGCTGATGCCGAGCGAATTGGATTTCAGACTGCGCTCGCCAGTGTAGGCCGAAAGGAAAACGTGGTGGTCGGTCGGGTTCTCCGCGACCATGACGGCAGAGGCCAATGCCTGTACGCCGTTCTGATGCTGCTGAAAGGCCGGATTCCAGAAATTCTGCGGCTCGTGCTGCTGGCAGACGAAGAAACCGCAAGCGGGCGCCGATGCGTTGCGGGCAAAGGCCAGCGAAAAGGCGACACGGACCTCGTTGCCATCAGGACTGCGCGCCTGACGCTCAAAGAGAAACGGCTCGTAGTCGCCGATGCCGGCTGCTTCGAAAATCTGCGCATCCGCCTTCGCATCGCGACTTTCGAGAACCAGCATCGACAGGCCTTCTGCTCGGGCGAGCTGATCGCGGACGAAGGCTCCGAAGGAAAAGCGCCGATGGGCATGGGGTGGAATGGCCCCGGAGTCGCCGATCGTGATCAGCTCCAGGAAGGCCCCCGGAAACTGGACGATGCGGTTCTCCGTGCCCCAGGGATGTCGATTGCGGGCTCCAACCCTGAAGCCCATCTTCGCATAGAGTTGGCCGGCAGCATCGAGGTCACGCACGCCGATGACGAGATGATCGAGGCCACGTGGCCGATTGGGCTGGGACATGTCGCGAATCGCCGTTGCTCAGGCCGCGCGTTGCGGTCTCAGGCGCCGGCTGTAGCAAGCTTTGCCGAAGCGGTCACGGCTCGATGTAATGCGGCACGAAGCGCGACGTATTCTTGGTGATCGGCGTCACATCCTCCCGGATGCACAGCCCGCAAGGCTGCGAGGCGACGAGCCATGAACCCAGCACGGCATGATACCCGGCGAAGGAGGCAAGCGCCGCGGCATCCTGAAGGATGAAACCCTCCGCCCCATAGGGACCGTCATCGCTGTCTAGCACCGTTCCGCGTTCGACCAGCGTGATGTTGGCGCCCTCGCGCGAATAGAGAGGCTTGCGGACATAGCGGGGATTGAGCTCCGCGCAACGCGGATCGCCCTCGAAGAAGGCGGGCAGCAGATTCGGGTGGCCGGGCTCCATTTGCCAGAGGCAGGCAAGCAGGCCCTTGTTGGAGAGAAGGGCCTTCCAGGGCGGCTCGATGAACTGGCAGCGCGAGCCGGCCAGAGCATCCGCGTAGCTCTCTCGGAAGAGCCACTCCCAGGGATAGAGCTTGAACAGTGTCTCGATCGGCAGATTGGCTCCGTCGCAGAACCGTCCGTCGGGAAGCAGTCCGATCTCCTCGATGAAGGTGAAACGCGCGTCGAGGCCGGCCTGCACGGCACAATCCTTGAGATAGTCGACGGTGCCCTTGTCTTCATTGCTGTTCTGGACGCAAGTCAGATGCAGTCGATAGGGCGATGGCTCGCGCAGGGCAGCAAAGGCCGCGATCAGCCGTTCGTGCAGCGAGTTGAACTGATCGCTATCCGGCGGGAGGGCACCCCGTGCCATGGCCTGCTCAAGCCAGTCCCATTGAACGACGCTCGATTCGAACAGTGCGGTGGGCGTATCCGCGTTGTATTCCAGCAGCTTGGCCGGCCCGCTGCCGTAATAGGCAAGATCGAGCCGGCCGTAGAGGTTGCGATCGCCGCGCTGCCAGCTGTCGCGGATCAGTGGCCAATGCGGCGGCGGAATTGCGAGCCGGGTCAGGATCTCCTCGTCGGCGATCGCGCGTTCGACGAAAGCGAAACAAAGCTGTTCGATCTCGCCTGTCGGCGCTTCGATATCGCGCTCGATCTCCTCGAGCGTAAAGGCGTAGGCAGCGCTCTCGTCCCAATAGGTCTCGCCGTCGAGCGTGTGGAAAGCGAAGCCCAGACGCTCGACCTGAGCCTGCCAATCCCGACGAGGTGAGAGTTCAACCCGCCGCATCTCAGGACGACGAGGAGGAACTGTAGGAGCGGGAGGTCGAGCCGAAACCGCCGCGGGAGGCAGCGCTTGGCATGCTGGCGACCCCGGTCGACGAGACATTGCGCGCGACCAGCGCCTGTCCCGCGGTTGTCGAATAGGCGCGTGAACTTCCGACTCGGCCGCCTCCCCCTCCGGAGGACGATGACGACGAGGACCGGGCCTGCTGACATTCCTCGGCCACACTGCCAGTCGGGCAGGCCTGACGCGTCGGCGGCAGGAGCGGCTGGGCTGCACCACCACCGCTCTGCGCGAAGCTGCGCGCGAGCATGATTCCGGCAAGCGCCGGAACAACGGCCTGCGCGCCGTTCCAAACCGCGCTCTGACAGGAGCCGGAGCCATACTCGGCTTCGCATGCGCTGGTGCTGGTGAACTTCTTCGCGTCGCGGAGTTGATTTGCGGAGGCTTCGTTGAAGCGCTGCTCACATTGGCTGCCGGACATCTGCCCGGCGGCGCGACAATCGGCGAGCGAGTTATAAACGAGGGTATCCTCCACATCGTCTTCCGAGCGCGGCCACGCTATCGCGACCAGCACCACCCCCACTGCGGCCAATCCGATCTGCGAGGAGCGTTTCATGACCGCCTCCCCTCAAACCGTCATGCTGGCGGCCGCCAGCGTGCCGCTGATCACCGCGATCACCGCCAGCATTGCGGCGGACGGGAGGCGATCCTCCTGGATCTTCTTCGAGAGGTCAGGGATCAGGACGCGGGCGAGCCCATAGGCCGCGAACTGGATCAGCATCGCGGCAAGCGCCCAGAGCACGCAGTCCGCAATGCTGCTCGCCTGAGCGATCGCCCTTTCGAGCGGGATCGAGAAGCCGGCGAGATTGCCGCCTAGTGCTATCGCAGCGGAGAGATTGCCTGCCCGGATCAGTGCGATTTCGTCATGCGCGGTCAATCGCATATAGATGAGAGCGAAACCCGTGATCAGCGCCGATCCGACCACGAAATACAGCAAAAAAGCCGGCAAACCGGCCATCGAGACCGCCATATCGCTCCCCCCGAGTCGCAACGCGACTATAAGCCGCCAGCGCGGCTGCACCAGCGGCTTGTCGGAGGTATCCAGGCACTTGATCAGGCGGGCAGCTCGCGCCGCCCGGTTCGGATCAGACCAGGCGGCTCTGCACCACCGCCGCCTCGACGAAGCTGGCGAAAAGCGGGTGAGGCTCGAATGGCCGCGACTTCAGCTCGGGATGATACTGCACGCCGATGAACCAGGGATGGTCGGGATATTCGACCGTCTCGGGCAGAAGCCCGTCTGGCGAAACACCGCAGAACTTCAGGCCATTTGCCTCAAGCCGCTCGCGATAGCCCATGTTG
>NZ_JBFTZN010000234.1:0-9365 GCF_056406775.1 Allobosea sp. P1_A7 | reverse complement strand
TGCTGGTCCTGCTCGCCACCCTCTGGGGCGGCTCCTACACCTTCATCAAGATCGGCGTGGAGACGATTCCGCCGCTGACCCTGATTGCCGGGCGTACCCTGATCGCAGGCGTGATCCTGTTGGCGGTCATCCGCTGCTGCGGCCTGAGGCTGCCGCGCGACCTCGACAGCTGGCGCAAGTTCCTGTTCCAGGCCTGCCTGAACAGCGCCGTTCCCTTCACCCTGATCGCCTGGGCCGAGCGCAGCGTCGATGCCGGCCTTGCCGCGATCCTGAATGCGACGACCCCGGTCTTCGTCTTCCTGATCACGCTGGCGCTGACGCGGAGCCGGGAGGTCGACCTGCGCAAGGCCTTCGGCGTCGCAGCCGGGCTTGCTGGCATCACCCTGGTGGTCGGCATGCAGACGCTGGGCGGGTTCGGCAGCGAACTGGCCGCGCAGATCGCCATCGTACTTGCCACGGTCTGCTATGCCTGCGCTGCCCTGTTCGGCCGCAACTTCACCGGCTTCGATCCGCTCATCCCCGCCGCCGGTTCGCTGATCTGCGGGGCAGCCCTGCTCACGCCGGTCGCGCTGGTCGTCGACCGGCCCTGGACGCTGAGCCCTTCGCAGGATTCGCTGATCGCGCTCCTGGCGCTGGCGGCGGTCTCGACCGCGCTCGCCTTCGCCATCTATTTCCGGCTGATCCGGACGCTTGGTCCCGTCGGCACCACGGCGGTGTCCTATCTGCGCGTGCCGGTCGGCGTCGCGATCGGCATCGTCTTCCTCGGCGAGCGCCTGAGCCCGACGGCCTGGGTGGGGCTCACCCTGGTCATCCTGGGCGTGATCGCGATGACGCTGCCCGAGCGCAAGCTGGCGCAGCCGGCCCAGATCGCCGTGCGTCCATTCGGACGCAGGAGCGGCGATCGAGCTCTTTGGTCAAGCATCGGATTTTTCCGAAAACCGGATTCTCCACCTTTCGGTCCGATGCTCTGGCGAATGCCGCAACCCAAAGAAAAACCCCTGCGGCGTGGGCCGCAGGGGTTTCTCGTGTTCGGTCATTCCGGTCGGGTCGGCTCAGTTGCTGGCCCCGCCCAGGCCGCCGAGCGGCGAGAACTTGGTGACGCCGCGGAAGAGGTTGCGCAGGAAGCTCTGCTCCTCGCCGCCGGTGACGGTGGTGCGGCTGATGAAGTCGAAGATCACGCCGTCCTGGAGGCCGTACTGGGCGATGCGCTCGACCTTGAAGGACTTGTTGAAATAGATCACCAGCACCTTCTGGTCGATGACGCTGGGTTCCTGGAACTGGAAGCGCCGGCGCACCGTCTGGCTGATATAGTAGAAGGTCCGGTTCCCGACGGTCGAGGTCGTCGAGGGCGTGCCCAGTATGGTCAGCACCTGCTGCACGTCCATGCCGGTCTTGATCTGCGCGACCAGGCGCTCGTCCATGACGAAGCCGCGGGTGTATTGTTCGTTCAGCCCCGYCGATGTCGGCAGGACGAATCCGCCCCGATCTGCTCCGCATCCGGCTAGAGCGAGTGACGAGGTCGCGAGAAGGCCGAAGAGGGCCGCGCGGCGGGTCATGTCGATCATGCGGGAGAATCCAGGAGCAGAGTGGGCAAGGAGGTATCCGAAGCCGCTTGTCAAACGGGTAGAGGTTGGCGTAACGCCCGAGAATGGCTTTGGCAAGGCAGTGGCGGCGAGCGGAGATGCGCTGGTGATCTTCGGCTTGTTCGGAAAACGCGCAAAAAGGCTCGCGCCGGTCGAGGCGCTGCTGGCCCGCGTGGCTGACGCGTCGCGCCAGCCCGGTCTTTATATCGGCGGCGGCATCCCCGACACGTTCGAAGGGCGCTTCGAATCGCTGACGCTGCATGCCTTCCTGATTCTGCGGCGCCTGCGCGAACTTCCGGCGCCGGCCAGCGATCTGGCGCAGGATTTCGTCGATGCCTGCTTCGCCTATCTTGAGCTCGGCTTCCGCCAGGGCGGGATCAGCGACATCGCCGTGCCCAAGCGCATGAAGAAGATCGGGCAGAGCTTCTACGGCCGCATCAAGGCCTATGAGAGTGCGCTCGCTGCGCCTGAGCCGGGCGCGCTGGCCGAGGCCTTGCGCCGCAATGTCAGCCCGGGCGAGGGGGCGACAGCCCTGGCCGATTATGTCGGCCAGGCGCTGGAACGTCTGTCGCAGCTCGATCTTGACGCAATTTTGGGGCAGGAGACTCTCTTTCCTGCATTCCCGGTTCACGAAAGTACCCCCAGTGTCTGATTCCGCTCGTGCCTTGCCGCTGAGCCAGCCCGTCCGCGTCGAGACGATCAAGCCGCGTGGCACCCATATCGTGGTCAGGCCCGAGGGCTCTGCGCTCGTCGGGCTCGCCCGTGCGCTCGACCTGCCTTCGATCGAAGCGCTCGAGGCGCGCTATGAACTCGCCCGCAATGGCGAGCGCGTGAAGCTGGAGGGCGAGATCGCGGCGCAGCTGCATCAGACCTGCATCATCACGCTCGAGGCCTTCCCGGTCAGCATCAAGCTGCCCGTGAAACTCGATTTCGCGCCGGAGGCCGAGGTTCTCGCCGCCGCCCGCCGCGAGGAGGAGGACGAGAAGAAGGGCGAGATCGACATCGAGGTCATGCTCAACGAGGAGGACCCGCCGGAGCCGATCATCGACGGCATGATCGACCTTGGCGCGATCACCCTCGAGTTCCTGGCGCTCGGGCTCGATCCCTATCCGCGCAAGCCCGGAGTGAATTTCGAAGCGCAGGTCGACGACCCGGCGCTTGCATCGCCCTTTGCGGCCCTGGCCAAACTGAAACGCGGCGAATGACGGCTTTACCGGCACGCGCAGTGGCTTGCGGCGGCTCGCCAAGTCGCTATTGTCCGCCGCCGCCCTATTTTGCGCCACAGCGGCCGAGCCCCTCGGGAACAATCAGCACCCAATGAAACGACCAGTTACAATCGCGCTCGATGCGATGGGCGGGGACSATGGCCCTGCCGTCGTCGTGCCAGGCGCGGCGCTGACCCTCGAGCGGCGGCCCGACGCGCGCTTCGTCATCTTCGGCGATCAGGCCCAGGTCCTGCCGCTTCTGGAGGCCCACCCGAAGCTCAAGGCGGTGACGACCTTCCACCACACCGAAGTGTCGGTGAAGATGGACGACAAGCCGAGCCAGGCCCTGCGCTATGGCCGTTACAAGTCCTCGATGTGGCGTGCCATCGACGCGACCAAGACCGGAGAGGCCGATGTCACGGTCTCGGCCGGCAATACCGGCGCGCTGATGGCGATGTCGAAATTCTGCCTGAAGTCGATGCCGCAGGTCGACCGCCCGGCGATCGCGGCGCTCTGGCCGACGGTGCGCGGCGAGAGCGTGGTGCTCGATGTCGGCGCGACGATCGGCGCCGATGCGCGCCATCTCGTCGATCTCGCGGTGATGGGCGCGGCCATGGCCCGCGTCGTCTTCGATCTCGACCGGCCGACCGTCGGCCTGCTCAATGTCGGAGTCGAGGAGATCAAGGGCGTCGAGGCCGTCAAGGAGGCCGGTCGCATCCTGCGCGAGGGCAACCTGCCGCATCTCGACTATCGCGGCTTCGTCGAGGGCGACGACCTCGGCAAGGGCACGGTCGACGTCGTGGTGACCGAGGGCTTCACCGGCAACATCGCCCTGAAGACGGCCGAGGGCACCGCCCGGCAGATCGGCGAGTATCTGCGCGCCGCGATGAGCCGGTCGCTGATGGCCAAGATCGGCTATCTCTTCGCACGTGGCGCATTTGCCGCGTTGAAGGACAAGATGGATCCGCGCAAGGTCAATGGCGGCGTCTTCCTCGGGCTCGAAGGCATCGTCATCAAGAGCCATGGCGGGACGGACGCGATCGGTTTCGCCAGCGCGACCGAACTGGCTTATGAGATGGCGCGCGATGACCTGATGGCCAAGCTGCGCGAGATGGTGGCTGCCTCGGTGCAGCCGGAGACGGCGCCTCAGGCCGCTGCCGTCGAATAGGGATCTCTGACTTGTCCATTCTGCGATCTGTGGTTTGCGGATGCGGCTCCTATCTGCCGGAGCGCATCGTCACCAATGCCGAGCTTGCCGAGCGCGTCGACACGACCGACGAGTGGATCGTCCAGCGCACCGGTATCCGCCAGCGCCATATTGCGGCCGATGACGAGCCGACCTCGGTCGTCGGCCTCAGGGCGGCGCAGGCGGCCCTGGCCGATGCCGGCATGGATGCCTCCGAGATCGACCTGATCATCGTCGCGACCGCGACGCCGGACCATACCTTTCCGGCAACCGCGACCCAGATCCAGGCGGCGCTGGGCATCACCGAAGGCGCGGCCTTCGACCTGCAGGCGGTCTGCTCCGGCTTCGTCTTCGGCCTCGCGACCGCGGATAATTTCATCAAGACGGGCAGTGCCCGCGCCGCGCTCGTGATCGGCGCCGAGACCTTCTCCCGGATTCTCGACTGGGAAGACCGCACCACCTGCRTCCTGTTCGGCGATGGCGCCGGTGCCGTCGTGCTCAAGGCGGAGCAGGGGGAGGGCACGCTGGCCGACCGCGGTGTCCTGACAACGCATATCCGCTCCGACGGGCGCTACAAGAACAAACTCTATGTCGATGGCGGCGCAGGCTCGACCAAGACGGTCGGTTTCCTGCGCATGGAGGGCAAGGAGGTCTTCCGCCATGCGGTGCAGAACCTCGCCGATACCGTCCGCCACACCTTCGCCGCGACCGGGCTCAGCGGCAACGACATCGACTGGTTCGTGCCGCACCAGGCCAACCGGCGCATCATCGATGCCACCGCCGACAAGCTCGGCATCGCGCATGACCGCGTCGTGGTGACCGTCGACAGGCACGGCAACACCTCGGCCGCCTCGATTCCGCTGGCTCTGGCGGAGGCCCATCACGACGGGCGAATCCAGCCCGGCCAGCTCGTCCTGATCGAGGCGATGGGCGGCGGCTTCACCTGGGGGTCGGCCTTGATCCGCTGGTGAGCATTTCAGCTGAGAACGCTGGCACTTAGGACAGTTTCTCTTCCCTTTTTTTGCCATTTCGACCGAGGGCGCTACTAAACGGCGCTCGAGGATTGACCGGACCGTCCGGGACGCATAGCGTCCGGCGTCCGTAATGGCGCAAGGCTGGTGACGAGGTCACCGGCCCATGAACGCCTTGGAGGCTATGAATGGCGGGGCAAACGGTCACTCGCGCCGATTTGTGCGAGGCTGTGTATCAGAAGATCGGTCTGTCGCGGACAGAGTCGTCGAAACTTGTCGAAGCGGTGCTCGACGAGATCTGCGATGCGGTCGCGCGCGGCGAGAATGTGAAATTATCGTCCTTTGGCTCGTTCGTCGTGCGAGACAAAGGCGAGCGAATCGGGCGTAATCCGAAAACGGGCGTTGAGGTCCCCATCGAGCCGCGTCGCGTGATGGTGTTCAAGCCTTCGAATGTGATGAAGGCGCGCATCAACGGGCAGGCGGGCGAGGGCGACGAGGAGTGAGTCTGGAGTTCCACACCGGCAACGTAGAGGCCGAATTGGACACCAAGAGCCCAGATGCCTTCCGGACAATCAGCGAGGTCGCAGACGACCTCGACATCCCCCAGCATGTCCTGCGTTTCTGGGAAACGCGCTTTACCCAGATCAAGCCACTCAAGCGCGGTGGCGGCCGGCGCTATTACCGGCCGGACGATGTCGCCCTCCTGAAGGGCATTCGCCGGCTGCTTTACGGCGAGGGCTATACCATCAAGGGCTTGCAGCGGATCCTGAAGGATCAGGGGCCGCGCCATGTCCAGGCCATTGGCCGGGGCGGGCCGATCGGCGGGCAGGCTCCCGCCGCGGTTGCCGCACCCGTGCCGGCGCCGCGTCGGCCCGCGCCGGCGAACGCACCGGAAGGCTCCGACGATGAATTGCCCTGGCAGCTCGATATGGAGCCGGCGCAGCCGGAGGAGCCCGATCACCGGGCCGAGTTCGGCGAGGATCTTGTCCTGCTGAGAGCCGCGCTCGTCGAAATGACGGAATGCCAGCGCGTCCTGCGCGGCGTGCTGCAGCCGGAGCTCGGCGGCGACGCGGGCTGAGAGGCCCGCATCGCGATTGGCTGTCTTCCCAGAGATCAGGAAACCGGCGTGGCCCGTGCCGCGCGCAGGCGGCGGCTGAAGCGCGAGCTGCGCGTGCGGCTTTCGATCCTCGAGGTCGGCACCAGCGTGGCGACGACGGGATTGGGATAGTGCTCCAGCGTCGAGCCCGTCGCGGCGTCGACGCCCATTCCGACGATGCCTCCGACGATGACGTTTCCAGCGAAACCGGCGGCCCCGGCCCCGGCGACCCGGGTCGCGACCGGAATCTGGGCGTCGTGGAAGCCGCGCTTGCTGTAGCTGACCGTGAACTCCGACTTGCGGCTGACCTCGATCGTGCAGGGCGTCGATGGGCAGCTATGCCCGGTCGAGGTGCGTGCGTCTGCGCCCGGCGGAATGCTGTCGATCGTAACCTGGCTTGTCGTACCCCGTGTGACGGTGGCGCAGCCGCCCAACGCCGCGGCGACCGCAATCAAGCCCACCCATTTCCCCAGATTCATCTTTGCTTGGCCCCTTGTTGCCCCCACCGGCAATGCCGGTGCAATGCCCGTAGTCAGCGCCCGAACGGGGCGCCATGCCGCAGGCGGAACTCCTGGGGGCGGCACGAGCCTTATGCACAAGACTAACGTAGGGGTATGTCGGTCGGGCTCCCGCGAAGGAGCTGGCCATGAGAGCCATGCAGAGGTCAGCGGTGGCGCGCTCCTTCCCAACCGGCAGAGGCGCGGCCTAGTTTGGGCTAAGGGCGGCGTCTCCTGCCGCGTCCCGGGGCGTGGACGACCTCGCCTTGTTTCGACTGGCCCCTTCTCATGCGGAGCGCGCTGCCATGGCCTGGCTCTATCTCTTCGTCGCAGGCCTGTTCGAGGTCGGCTGGGCGATCGGCCTCAAATACACGCAAGGCTTCACCCGCCTCGTCCCGACCCTGCTGACGCTCGCCAGCATGGTCGTCAGCCTCGGCCTGCTCGGTCTGGCGCTGAAGACGCTGCCGGTAGGCACAGCCTATGCGGTCTGGACGGGCATCGGCACGATCGGGACGGCGGCGCTCGGCATCGTGCTGCTCGGCGAGCCGGCAGGCGCCCTGCGGCTTGCCTGCATCTCGCTCATCGTGGCGGGGATCGTCGGGCTTAAGCTGGTCTCCTGACCAGCGTCACGTTCTGGCCAGCGTCACCGTCTGACCGGTGTCATCTGCGGAAGGCGTCAGGCCAGTTGCCGCTTCTTTCGAGCAGCACGATCAGCAGGACCACGGCGAGCGTGATCGCCAATGTGATCAGCTTGGCGTTCCAGGGCGCGCCGCGGCCGATCAGCCAGATCAGGCTGAGCCCGATCGCGAGGGGGATAAGCATCTCCATGACGAGAGCCTAGCRCCGGCTGCGCCGTAAGGGAACCCGACTGTGCTCCTGAACGCGGCTCAGCCGCCGCGCGCCGCGACGGCCCGCTCGCCTTCGATCAGCGGCTTCATCCGGCCGATCTCGGCCGCCATGAAATCGAGGAACAGCCGCACGCGCGGCGAGTGCCTGAGATCGGGATGGGTCAAGAGCCAGAGATCGGCCGCGAATTCGGGATCGGGCGCCGCCAGGCGGACGAGGGCCGGCTTGGTGTCTGCAATGAAGCAGGGCAGGAAGCCGATGCCGATGCCCGCCTCGACGGCCTCGGCCAGGCCGAGCACCGTGTTGACCTTGTAGACGATGCGCTCCGGCGGCACGTAATCCTGCAGGAAGCGGACGGCCTTCAGCCAGGCGAACTGGTCGCCGAGCGAAATCCAGTTCTGGTCCCGGAGCGTCTCCATGCTGGTATCGGCATCGGGCGGGAAGCGGCTCGCCAGCCCGTAGAGCGCCCAGGCGATGCGGGCGCCGCGCCGGCCGACCAGGGTCTCGGGCGGATTATCGGTCGCCCTGATCGCGACATCGGCGTCGCGCTTGGAAAGGTTGAGCGCCTGGTTGCTGAGCAGGATGTCGAGGCGGATCTCGGGACATTGCTGCAGGAAGGCCGCGAAGACCGGGGTCAGCAGGTCGACCAGCAGGGTGTCGTTGGTGGTGACGCGCAATTCGCCGGCGGGCTGGATTTCCTGCCCGGCGAGCTTGCGGGTGAAGGCGGTAATGTCCTCGTCCAGCCGCCCGGCGAGCTGCACCATTTCCTCGCCGGCGGGCGTCGGCACATAGCCGCTGCGGTGCCGCTCGAACAGTTTCAGGCCGAGCCCGTCCTCGATCTGGCCGAGGCGGCGAAACACCGTGGAATGGTTCAGGCCGATCAGGCTGGCGGCGGCCGGCAGGGCGCGGGCTTCGGCGATCGCCTTGATCAGCCGGAAATCGTCCCAGGCGAGGGTCTTGCTCGTGCCGCTCATCCGCTTTTCGTCCTTTCATGCGTCCGCCGCCGTCATGGCGCCAGAGCATCGGCCCGGGAATTGGATACCGGTTTTCGGAAGAAGCCGATGCAAGAACAATGCGCTACAGCATCCGGCCGGATGCCCGGTCGGATGCTGTAAGCCATGCGGCGGCGATCGGGAAGACGTGGCGCGGGCCCTTGGGCCGCGCTCACCGATAGTCGACTGCGCTCAGGCGGTGGCGACCGCAGCGCGGGGGCTGAAGCGCACAGGGCGCAGGGCCAGGGCGCCGTCGCCGATCAGGCCGTGGGCCAGCGCCGTCAGCGCCAGGAAGGCGGGATATTCCCAGCCGCCATTGGCCGCGGTGAAGAGCCAGCCATTCGGAGCATGCACCATCAGGGCACCCAGCAGGACCGGCAGCAGTGCCAGCGAGACGAGACGGCCGTAGAAGCCGGTCAGGATGGCGACGCCGCCAATGAACTCGGCCAGGATGATCGGCCAGGCGAGGAAGCCGGGCAAGCCGACCTGGCCCAGAAAGCCGGCGAAGCCTGCGGGAGTGAACACGGCGAGCTTGAGATAGGCATGGGCGATGAACATCAGGCCGAGCGCGACACGCAGGCCGAGGGCGCCGTAAGGGGCGAGGCGATTGTCGATCATGATTGCATCTCCAGAAGCAGGGGACCGGGTTGGTCTCGGCACTGAAAATGCCCTCTCTCCGGCGCAATGCAAATTGTTAGATGCCAAGACGTTCATTGCTTCCGTGCAATGATACCGGGCTGGTGCTTTGCCTGCCGCACTCCGATCTTTGGCCGGAACGAGGCGCCCCGCCTCAAGCCCTTTCGGAGGACAGGCCATGCAGATCAACGGCATCCACCACGTCACCGCCATTTCCGGCCCCGCGCGCCGCAATCTTGATTTCTACGGTCGCGTGCTGGGGCTGCGCCTGGTCAAGAAGACCGTCAATTTCGACGATCCGAGCAGCTATCATCTCTATTACGGCGACGAGGGCGGCTCGCCCGGCACGATCC
>NZ_JBFTZN010000233.1:0-17214 GCF_056406775.1 Allobosea sp. P1_A7 | reverse complement strand
CATCGATGGTGTTTCGTCCGACCATCTGGCGACGGATGTGCTACGCCGACAGTGAATACTTGCGAATGAGGC
Source organism: Allobosea sp. P1_A7 (assembly GCF_056406775.1). Classification (NCBI taxonomy): domain Bacteria; kingdom Pseudomonadati; phylum Pseudomonadota; class Alphaproteobacteria; order Hyphomicrobiales; family Alloboseaceae; genus Allobosea; species Allobosea sp. P1_A7. The sequence continues at coordinate 17,142 of NZ_JBFTZN010000233.1, read as the reverse complement.
GCGGCGGAGCCAACGATCCTCCAACGCCGCGGGTATATCCCTCGGTCCATCGCCCGGCGTCCTCGCCGGGCGCTGTCTCGTTTGTCGTCCGCGCGCCACAAGGATGGGGTCTGTATTTGACCAGCATGATCATCCGCCTCATCTGCGCCTGGGCCTCGGTCCTTGCTTATCTGTTCTTCGGCAAGACGATTCTCGGGCAGCTTGGCTCCCCCGTCCTGTCCATGCTGATCTTTGCCTGGTTGCTCGGCATCATCGCCTGGTCGGCGATCGGCGTCGTGCATGAGGCGGAGGAACTGGCGCACAGGCTGGGCGAACCCTATGGCACGCTGATCCTGACGCTCTCGATCGTCATCATCGAGGTGGCGCTGATCGGGGCCGTGATGCTCGGTGCAACCGGGGCGCCGACACTTGRCCGCGACACGATGTTCGCCGTGCTGATGATCGTGCTCAACGGCGTCGTCGGCATCGGGCTGATCTTCGGCGGCCTGCGCCATTTCCAGCAGAGCTACAATCTGCAAGGCGCCACCGCCTATCTGGTCGTGATCATCCCGCTGACGGTCATCGCGCTGGTCCTGCCGAATTTCACCACCTCGACCAGCGACGGCACGCTGACCAACGTGCAGGCCATCTGCTTCTCGCTGTTCACGCTGGCGCTCTACGCGGCCTTCCTGATCCTGCAGACCGGCCGCCACAGCGATTTCTTCATCGAGCCTGACATGCCGGCACGCACCGGTGAAGCGCAGCCTCAGGTCGAAGGCGTCGGGCACGCCGCGTCCGGGAGCATCCTGCCCAATATCGGCCTGCTCCTGGCCAATATCCTGCCGATCGTCATCCTGGCGAAGAGCCTGGCGGCCGTGCTCGATTTCGGCATCGCCAAGCTCGACGCCCCCCCGGCACTCGGCGGCATCCTGATCGCGATGGTCGTCTTCACGCCGGAATGCATTACGGCCTTGCGCGCGATCAATGCCAACCAGCTCCAGCGCGCGATCAATCTGTGCCTGGGTGCGGCAGCCTCGACGCTTGGCCTGACGGTGCCTGCCGTGCTGGGCATCGGCCTTCTCACCGGCCAGCCGGTCACGCTCGGCCTGTCGGCCACCAATATGGTCATCCTGGCGATGACGCTGATGCTGAGCACGCTGACTTTCACTGGCTCACGCACGACGATGCTGGAAGGCGCCGTGCATCTCTGCGTCTTCTTCGTCTTCCTGGTGCTGGTGTTCAGCCCGTAGCGGCCAGCGCCAGCGCCAGGGGGGTGATCCGGAGCGAGGTCACGCGGTTGCGGCTCTTGCGCACCACTTCGAACTTGAAGCCGTGGAAGGTGAAGGCCTGCCCAGCCTCGGGGATGGTGCGGGCCTCGTGAATGACGAGGCCCGCAATCGTCGTTGCCTCCTCGTCGGGTAGGTCCCAGTCCATCGCGCGGTTCAGGTCGCGGATCGGCACCCCGCCATCAACGACCACCGACCCATCCACCTGCTGGCGCAGGCCCGGCACCGCGATGTCATGTTCGTCGCGGATATCGCCGACGATTTCCTCGAGGATATCCTCGAGCGTCACCAGCCCCATCACCTCGCCATACTCGTCGACGACAAGCGCGAAATGGGTCTTGCGCGCCAGGAAGGCCTTGAGCTGATCAGGCAGCGAGGTCGTGACCGGGGTGAACCAGKGCGCGAGGGCGATCTGCGCCACGTCGAGCTTGCCGGCATCCCCGCCGGCAGCATCGAGCGCCCGCAGCAGGTCCTTGGCGTGCAGGATGCCGACAATGTTCTCCGGCTTGTCGCGCCAGAGCGGCATCCGCGTATAGGGCGAGGCCAGGACCTCGCGCACGATCGCTTCCGGTCCGATATCGAGATTGATCGTCCGCATCTTGGTGCGGTGGATCATCACGTCCTCGACGCCGAGCTCCTTCAGGTCGAGCAGCCCGCCGAGCATGTCGCGATCGGCCTTCTTGACCGCCCCCTCCTGGTGCATCAGGTCGACCTGACCACGCAGCTCTTCATTCGGTGAAAGGATCGACTGGTTCTCGTCGATACGGATGCCGAAGAGGCGCAGGAAGCGCCGAACAAACCATTCGATCGCCAGTGTCAGCGGGCCCAGCACGGCAACGATCCAGGCCACCGGCCGCGCCAGCCGCAGCGCCGCCTGGTCGGGCTTCGCGATCGCCGCTGTCTTCGGCATGATCTCCGCGAAGATGATCACGAGGACCGACATCACGGCCGTCGCATAGATCACCCCGGCATTGCCGAAGGCCGCGACCAGCACGCTGGTGGCGAAGGCCGAGGCACCGATATTGACGACATTGTTGCCGATCAGCATGGCGCCGATCAGCCGCTCCCGCGTCGCCAGCAGCCGCATCGCGATGCCGGCCCGTCGGCTTCCCGCCTTCTCCAGCGCGGCGATCCGGGCTTTCGAGGCAGCCGTCAGCGCCGTCTCGCTGCCCGAGAAGAAGGCTGATAGCAACAGGCAGATCAGGACGATCAGCGCGGCCAGCCAGGGGTTGATGTTCTCGAGCATGGTCCCAGCGTGCTCAGGCGGCCGCGAGCTCGGCCTCGATGAAGTCCCTGACCTCGTCCGCCGCGACGCCCGGCGCGATGAAGCTCTTGCCGATGCCGCGCGCCAGGATGAAGGTCAGCACGCCGCGCTTGACCTTCTTGTCCTGGGTCATCGCGGCAACGATCTCCTCCGTGCTGCCGGCCCCGCCCGGCACCTGCTGCAATCGGCTCGGCAGGCCGACGGCATCGAGATGCGCCGCGACCCGCCCTGCATCCTGTCCGGAACAAAGGCCGAGCCGCTGCGAGAAGCGGAAGGCGAGCGCAAGACCGATCGCCACCGCCTCGCCATGCACCAGCCGGTTCGCGTCATAGCCGGTCAGGCGCTCCAGCGCGTGAGCGAAGGTGTGGCCGAGATTGAGCAAGGCGCGGTCCCCCTCCTCGCGTTCGTCCCGTGCCACGATCGCCGCCTTGGCGCGGCAGGACACGGCGACAGCATGATCGCGCTCGGGTCCGCCTGCAATGATGCGGCTCCAGTTGACTTCGCACCAGTCGAAGAAATTCGGGTCGCCGATCAACCCGTATTTCACAACCTCGGCATAGCCAGCCTTGAACTCCCGCTCGCTCAGCGTATCGAGCAGCGCCGTGTCGGCAATGACCAGGGCTGGCTGGTGGAAGGCGCCGATCAGGTTCTTGCCATGCGAGGAGTTGATCCCGGTCTTGCCGCCGACGGATGAATCGACCTGCGACAGCAACGTCGTCGGGATCTGCACGAAGCGCACGCCGCGCCTGAGCACGGCCGCCGCGAAACCGGTCAGGTCGCCGACCACCCCGCCGCCAAGGGCGATGACGAGATCGTTGCGCTCGATCTTCGCAGCGAGCRGCGCGTCGCAAAGCGCCGCGAACCGGGCATAGGATTTCGACGCCTCGCCGGGCGGGATCTCGATCCGCGTGGTCGCGACGCCGGCCTGTTGGAGGCAGGTTTCGAAGGCGGGCGCATGCAGGCCGGCGACATGCTCGTCGGTGACCAGCGCCGCCTTGGCGCCAGGCGCGAAGCTGGCGATCAGGCTCGCCGCCTCGCAAAGCTGGTGGCGGCCGATATGGATGTCGTAGCTGCGCCCTTCGAGCGCAACGGGAACCACGATCCGCGCGCCGGACTTCTCGTTCGCAGGTTTGGTCATGTCTTCGCTCTCAGCAGCTCAAAGGCTCTCAAGGGAACGCAAATGGCGATCGAGCGCGACTATCGCCTCCTCGACGACGACCTCATGGGGGTCATCGCGCGAGGTCACCGTTACATCAGCCAGAGCATAGACCGGTTCGCGCTCCGCCAGCATCCGCCGCATCGTCGCTTCAGGGTCGGCAGTCTGCAGCAAGGGCCGGTTGGAGCGCTTGCGCACCCGGCGCATCAGCACATCGGCATCCGCCTTGAGCCAGATCGAGATGCCGAGTTCGATGATGCGCTCCCGCGTTTCCGCGTTCATGAAGGCGCCGCCCCCGGTCGCGAGCACCAGCGGCGCGCGTGTCGCCAGAACCCGGCTGATGACGCGTCTCTCGCCGTCACGGAACTCGGTTTCGCCGCGCTGCGCGAAAATCTCGGGAATCGTCATGCCGGCCGCAGTTTCGATTTCGACGTCGGCGTCGACGAAAGCCAGGCCGAGCCGCGTTGCCAGCCGCCGCCCCACGGAACTCTTGCCCGAGCCCATCATGCCGACAAGCACGACTGCGCGCTTCCCGAGCAGACTGCGCAACTCGGAATTGTCCAGGTTCTCGATGGGGTCGGCTATTGTCATCGCGGCATTTCCTCGCAGCCGGTCTAGCATGAGCTGTCAGCCGACGTCATGCCCTCACGACGCTGATGAACCGGTCTGCACTTGCGCGAACCGCCAGGCATCGGGAATAACCGGATAGTCCTGAATCGGGGCAAGGTTCCAGGAGACATCCGGCCCGTGCCGACCCTCTTCAGATTCATCGCCTTTCTCGCCATCGTCGGCGGGCTGATCTTCGCCGGGATGATCGCGCTGGTCACCTTCGTCCAGCCCGAGCAGCGCGAGATGGTCGAGATCGTGCCACCGTCCAAGCTGCAGCAGCGATGAGCCGGCTGGCTCGCAGCCGGATCACGGCCTTTCTCGACATGCTCGCGGCAGAGCGCGGCGCGGCGAAGAACACGCTCGAGGCTTATGGGCGCGACCTCGACGACTATACCGGCTTCATCGCCGGACGCGGTGACCTCGGCTCCATCGTCGCCCAGGACATCCGGGACTGGCTCGCCGATCTTGCCGCCCGTGGATTGAAGGCGTCATCGACGGCGCGTCGGCTTTCCGCGGTGCGCCAGTTCCATCGCTTCCTCTATACGGAAGGGCTGACGGGCGCCGACCCCTCCGCCGCGATCGACGGACCAAGGCAGGGCCGGCCGCTGCCCAAGGTCGTTTCCGTCGCCGATGTCGATCGCCTGATCGAGACGGCGCGGCTCCTCAGCGAACGCGATGGTCTTACCCCGGCGGCACGGCTGAAGGCCCTGCGCATGCGCTGCCTGATCGAGATGCTCTACGCCACGGGCCTGCGCGTGTCCGAACTGATGGCGTTGCCGCTCTCAGCGGCAACGACGCGCGAGCGCTTCCTTGTCGTGCGCGGCAAGGGCAACAAGGACCGGCTGGTGCCGCTGAACGACGCTGCCCGCGAGGCCGCACGCAGCTATCTGGAGGCCCTGCGCCAGGCTGGAAGCGCGGACAGCCGCTGGCTCTTCCCGTCCGATGGCGAGAGTGGGCATCTGACGCGCCAGGCCTTTGGCCGCGACCTCAAGATGCTGGCCGGCGCAGCAGGATTATCGGCGACGCTGAGCCCGCACGTGCTGCGCCACGCCTTCGCCAGCCATCTGCTGCAGAACGGTGCGGATCTTCGCGTCGTGCAGGAACTGCTCGGCCATGCCGATATCGCCACGACCCAGATCTACACCCATGTCCTCGACGAGCGCCTGAAGAGCATGGTGCGCGACCTGCACCCGCTGGCCGACGAGAGCTGATCGCCAGGCCCCGGGAAGACCGGAATTGCGAGGCCACCCCGATCAGCGCGGGCCTTCTGCAAGGGCGAGCGTGCCGAGGCGGGCGGCGACGGCCCTTGCCGCCATTTCGAGATCTCGGGGCCCTGAGCGGTGATCGAAAGTGCGCCAGGTCAGGGCGCTCTGGATCGGCGGCAGATCAATCTCGATGAACTCGACGCCAGGATGGGCGAAGTAGTTCCGGGCTCGCGAGGTCAAGGTCATGACGCATTGGCCGGCTGCGACCGCGACCAGCCCTTCTCGCACCGTCGCGATCTCGGGACCGTCGGCGATGGCCTGCCCCGACGGGGTCACACGCGGAAAATGATAGTTGCACCACTCGTCGGACGCTGCGCTGGCGGGCAATCGGACCATTCGCTCGTATTGCAGCTCTTCTGGATCCACCAGCTTGTTGGCCGCCAGGCGGTGTCCGCTCGGCACAACGAGCGTGCGTGCATCCTGGAAGAGAATGGCGCCTCGCGTCAGGCTGTGTGTCGCAAGCGGCAGCCGCGCCAGCGCCACGTCGACCTTGCCGTCCAGGACCGCCGATCCCTGGTTCAGATAGTTGAGCTCGACGAAGCGGAGCGAGATGTCGGGACGAGAGCGCGCGAATTCCGCAACCACCGCCGATGTGAGCTCGTAGAATCCACCGCCGAGATAGCCGACGAGCAATTCCGTCTGCTGGCCCTGAGCGCGTTTGCGCGCATCGCCAAGCGCCGCCCTGAGAGCATTGACCGGCGGTTCGAGATCCTTCAGCAGAGCTTGCCCGAGAGCTGTGAGCGATACGCGCCGGCTCGTCCGCTCAAACAGCCGACCTCCGAGATGGCTCTCGAGAGATTTGATCGACTCCGATACGACGGATTGCTTCACGCCCAGTGCTTCGGCGGCCTGGCCGAAGTGCAGCCGGTGAGCCACGGCCAGGAAGCAATCGAGTTTGCGGAGATCCATGGCGCCTGATCAATCGGGAATACCGATTGATAAAGTTGTTTTGCGGCGTTGATCAAGAGGCACCATTCGCCAAAACCTCTTGAAAATACATCCGCTCCCGCAGCCAGCGCCAAGGCGGATCAGGAGGACAGGCGAATGGACGTTTCAACCACCCCCGTGGAATTTCGCGCCGGTGAGGATGTCATTCGCGGCTCCTTCCATCTGCCGTCGACGAGCGGACCGCTTCCCGCCGTTGCCCTCGGACACGGCTGGGGAATGGTCGCGGGCGGTGATCTCGAGGACTATGCCCGCATCATTGCGGCACAGGGCATCGCCTGCCTGACCTTCGATTATCGGCGGCTCGGCAAGAGCTCCGGACTGCCCCGCCAGGAGATCGATCCCGCCTGGCAGCAGGAGGACTATAGGACTGCGGTCACCTATCTTTGTTCGCGCCCCGAAGTCGACGTGCAGCGCATCGGGATCTGGGGAACCAGCTACAGCGGAGGCCATGTCCTCGTAGTCGGTGCCACCGATCGCCGGGTGAAATGCGTCGTGAGCCAGGTTCCGACGATCAGCGGCTACCTGTCCGGCCTGCGGAAGGTCCATCCGCGCCACGCCGAGACGCTCCAGCGCTTTTTCGCGGATGACCGGTTGGCGCGCCTGAACGGACAACCGCCAGGCACGATGCGCGAGGTCGGGCAGGATGAAGGGCCGGACGTCGCCTATCCCGGCGCGGAATCATACGACTACATGATCGGACAGGCCGCGCGCTGCCCCGAATGGCGTAACGAAGTGACCATCCGATCTCTCGAACTCGCGCGCAGCTACGAGCCAGGTCAATGGGTGTCGCGGATCGGGCCCGCAGCGCTCCTGATGATCGTTGCCGACAACGACCTTCAGACGCCGACCGATCTTCAACTCGACGCCTTCACCCAGGCGCGCGAGCCCAAGGAATTGCTGCTGCTCCAGGGCGGCCATTACTCCGCCTACCAGCAGCATTTCGAGACGACGAGCAGCGCGGCAGCGCGCTGGTTCTCGACCCATCTCTAAACAGAACGGCCGAAGAGCCACCAGAGAGGAATTCATGTCAGCCGATATTCTGGCGGGCGGCGAGGCCGCGCGTCCGCACGATCGTGTCGCTAGGAGCAAATCGCTCCAGTCGCTCCGAGCCGCCGCCGTCGGGAATCTGCTCGAGTGGTTCGACTGGACGCTCTATGGCACCTTCGCCGTCTATCTCGCAGCCAACTTCTTCGAGAAGACGGACTCCACATCCGCTCTGCTCTCGACGCTCGCCGTCTTTGCGGTTGGTTTCGTTGCGAGACCGATCGGCGGCATCATCTTTGGGCGCTTCGGCGATCGGATCGGCCGCAAGAACACCCTGATCGTGACGATGTCGACGATGGCTGCGGCCAGCCTGATGATCGCCCTCATCCCCTCCTACGCGAGCATCGGAATCTGGGCGTCGGCGCTGTTGCTGATCGCACGCCTGCTGCAGGGCCTGGCGCATGGCGGAGAGTCCGGCGTCTCCTATGCCTATGTTGCAGAGATCGCTCCCGCCGAACGGCGCGGCCTTTGGGCAAGCAGCGTCTTCATCAGCGTGACGCTCGGCGTCATGGCGGCGACCCTCCTCGGTATCGTGCTGACGTCGCTATTCTCGCCGGCGGACATGATGGCCTATGGCTGGCGTCTCGGCTTCGCCTTCGGTGGTATCCTCGGTCTGTTCGCGCTCTACATGCGCCGCGCCGCGCATGAGTCCCCGGTCTATGACGCGGACGAAGCCACACCTGCGGTTGTCGCGCCGATGAATGGCCGCGACAAACTCCAGATCCTGCTGAAGGTGGTCTTCTTCTCGGCCGGCTCCAATGTCGCCTACTATACCTGGGTGACCTTCGCTCCGAGCTTTGCGATCTCCGCGCGCGGAATGGATGCCCGCGGAGCCTTCATCGCGAGCCTGCTCGCTCAACTCGTCGTTCTCTGTCTGCTGCCCTTGTTCGGGCACCTCGCAGACAAGGTCGGCCGCAAGCCCATGGTGTTCATCTATGGGCTCGGACTGATCCTGGCTCCGATCCCGGTCGCAGCGATCCTGACAAACGAGCCCTGGACCCTCTTCCTCTCTCAAGGCATCGGCCTGGCCGTCTGGGCGATCATCGCCTCGATCTACCCGACCCTGATCGCAGAGMAGATCCCGACCCAGCAGCGGGCGCTCGGAGTCGGCTTCCTGTCGTCGCTTTCGGTCGCGATTTTCGGAGGCACGGCCCCTTATCTCAACGCCTGGCTGAGCTCGATCGGACTGTCCTGGGTGTTCTCGCTCTACATCATGGTCCTCGGCGCCCTCGCCGTCATCGCCGCCATCATGATCCGCGAAACCCGCGGCGTCCCCCTCAGCCAGATCCGCAGCGGTCGCTGACCAACCGGGCCGCGCGCACAGCGTGCGGCCGCCCATTTTTCCAGGAACAGGACCCATGCAGGATTGCCAGAAGGCCCATCAGGGCAAGATCGCCGTCGTGACCGGCGCGAGTGGCGGCATTGGAGCAGCCATCTGCGCGAAGCTGAATGCCGAAGGCGCCAGGGTCGTTGCGCTCGACCGCCAGGACGGACCAGGGTCGGCCCCTCTCAAGCTATGCCGGCCTGAAGGCCCGGCCCAACTGCGCTCATTATGCTGCTGCCAAGGCCGCAATCGCGCATCTGACGTCCTGTCTCGCGATCGAGTGGGGCCCCCTGAATATTCGCGTCAACGCCATCGCCCCCGGCTATATCGAGACCCCGATGAGCGCATGGATGCATGCCGATCCCGAGCAGAAGGCGATCTATCTTGGTCGGACGCCACTCGGACGCATGGGGCAGCCGACAGAGATCGCGGATTCCGTGAGCTTCCTCGCTTCCGATGCCGCCGGCTACATCACCGGCCACGTTCTGGGTGTCGACGGAGGCATCGGCAGGTCATGAGTTCGTCCTTCTGGCAGGATCGGGTCTTCGTCGTCACCGGTGGGGCAAGGGGGCAAGGCGCTGCCGAGGTGTCCCGCCTTCTTGCGGCCGGCGCGAAGGTCGTGGTCGCCGACGTGCTTGGCCCCGACGACCCGCATTGGTCAGTGCTCGGCGACACAGCGGACAGGCTGAGTGTCGTCACGGCCGACATATCGCGGGAGGAATCCTGGGCCGAGATCCTCGCCGCAACCGGCACACTCGGAGGCTCGCTCTCGGGGCTGGTCAACAACGCCGGCATCACGCTGCGCAAGACCGTTACGGAGACCACGCATGACGAGTGGCTGGCCGTGCTGAACGTCAACCTCAATGCCGCCTTCCTGGGTATCCGGCACCTGGCGCCGCACATGGCCGACGGCGGGTCGATCGTGAACGTGTCTTCCACGGCTGGCCTCACCGGCTATTTCAGCGCCGCCTACACCGCCAGCAAATGGGGGCTGCGCGGTCTCGCGAAGGCGGCTGCCATCGAACTGGCGGCTCGGGGAATTCGGGTGAACACGATCTGCCCGGGGCTGGTCGATACCCCGATGATCAATCAGCCCAACGGAGGCTACGACGCTCAGCGCGCAACCGCCTTCTTCGAAGGGAACCGGATGATGACGCCACTCGCGCGTGGTGCCGACCCGGACGAGATCGCCGGCGCGGTGATGTTCCTGCTCGGACCCGATAGCCGCTTCATCACCGGCACGGATCTCGCCGTCGATGGTGGCATGATCGGCGCCGGCATCTACACGAAGATCGGGCGCGACGTCGGGACTGTGCAGTCCGCCTAGCGGGCGGCACCGCTCCGTCTCCGTTCTTCGCCTTCGACGAAACCTCGATCCGTCGGGTGAAGGGCGGTTGCATGAGGCCGCATGGCCTGTTAAACGTTTTACAGTAAAACGTTTAACAGGCCATGCGGTGAGCATGAAACGTGTCACGATCAAGGAGGTAGCGGCGCTCGCTGGCGTGTCGATCGCCACGGTGTCGAACGTCTTCAGCGGCAACAAGCCGGTCAATGCCGATCTCCAGGAGCGGGTCCAGAAGGCGGCCCGCGAGCTGTCCTACCAGGTCGACCGCGCTGCCTCTCAGCTCCGTTCGGGCCAGGCAAAGGTCGTGGGCGTACTCGTTCCGGATCTGGACGACGTGTTCTTCACCTCCCTGGTCTCGCAGCTCGAAGTGATGGCGCAGGCGGACGGATATGACATCATCGTCGCCAGTTCGCGTGACGACATCGCTTTGGAACAATCGCGGCTGCGTGCCCTGCTGGCCTGGCGCCCTTCCGGCCTGATCGCGATTCCCTGCAGCGACGGCATGCCCGCAGGACTCGAGCGCGAGATCGGTCGCCTGCCGATGGTTTTCGCGGATCGCGTGCCGCCCGAAGGCTGCATCGTCGACACGGTCGCAATCGATAATCGAGAAGCCGGTGAGATCGCGGCAAGGCATCTGTTGGGCAGGGGTCATCGTGACATCGTCGTCGCCGCCTCAAGCCTTGGAATTTCACMGATCCGCGAGCGCACGCGCGGCGCCTGYGACCTGATTCGTGCGACGATCGGCCACGAGCCGACCGTCATCGAACTCGGTTCCAATGCCGAGCGCGGGGCCGGCGCCTTCCTGCATTGGCTCGAGCGACACCGGCGGCCGAGCGCAGTCATCGCCCTGACCAACGTCACCACGCTCAGCGCGCTCTCGGCGCTGGCCCGCCTGCGGGTCGATATCCCCGATCCGGTCTCCGTGGTCGGTTTCGACGACTATCCCTGGATGAGCGCGCGCAAGACCGGCCTCACCGCAATTCGGCAGCCGATCGCGGAGATCGCCGCAGCCGCCTGGCAGCGCCTGCGCGCGCGCATGGCGGGCGACGGCTCGGCGCCGCAGCGCATCGTACTGCAGACGGGCCTGCAGGTCCGCGAGTCCGTCCGCGATCTCGTGCCCGCGGCGGACGATGGTCGCGACAGCGATAGCCCCGAACCGCTTCTGAACCCGGAGACGGCGATCTCTGCACCCAAAGCCATGCATTGACGGACAACCCCATGTCGGCGCCACCGGGCCAAAAGAGCCTGGATCGAAAGAAGTCCTGGAGGAAAGAGTGCAGCCTGAAAAAACKGCACGGATTCTGCCGCTGCTCGCGCCGGTCCATCTGCTCATCCTGAGCGTGATCGTGCTGCCGTCGCTCTATGTGATGTGGCTCAGCCTGAACACCTCGAGCTTCGGCCAGGCGCCGAGCTTCGTCGGGCTTCAGAATTATATGCGTGTCCTCGCGGACCCGGCCTTTCACAGCGCGCTGCTGAACACGGTCGTGCTCGTCGTCGTGGCCGTCCACCTCGAACTGGCCGTCGGGCTCGGCATGGCGCTGCTTTTCGCCAGTGGCCTGCCGTTTCGCCGCTTCCTTCTCGTCGCCGTGCTCGCGCCCTATGCCGTCAGCGAGGTCACCGCCGTGGTGATGTGGCGCTTCCTGTTCGATCCCGATGCCGGGCCGGTCACGCTGGCCTTGCGGGCATTGAGCCTGCCGACGCTGGATTGGTCCTTCGAACCGTCGCACGCCATGGTGCTGATCGGGCTGCTGACGGTCTGGCTGCACCTGCCCTTTACCTTCGTGATCGTCTATGCGGCACGCCTCGCCATCCCCGCCGAGCTCTACGAGGCGGCGCGGATCGACGGAGCCACGCGCTGGCAGGCCTTCCGGCGTGTGACACTGCCACTGCTCGGCCCGGCGATGCTGATCGCGCTGCTCTTCCGCTACATCTTCGCCTTCCGCCTGTTCTCGGAGGCGTGGCTGCTGACCAAGGGCGGACCGGCGCGCTCGACCGAAGTCGTGGCGATCTATCTCTATCAGGAGGCGTTCAGCTTCAACGCCTTCGGGTCGGCGGCGGCGACCGCCTGGATCATGGTCGTGGTCTCGCTGCTGCTCGCGGCCGGCTATGTTCTTCTGCTGCGACGGGGAGGCCTCTCCCATGCGCACTGAGCGTCTCCTCATCGGGGCCGGCAAGGCTCTCGCCGTCGCGGCGATCCTGTTCTGGTCGCTGTTTCCGATCCTCTTCATCGCCGTTTCGTCGCTGAAGCCGGGTCAGGACATTTTTGCGGTTCCGCCGAAATGGCTCTTCACGCCGACGCTGAAGCACTATGCCGAACTCTGGCGGTCCTGGGGTGTCTTCTTCGAAGCTCTGCTGAACAGCCTGCTGATCACCGTCGGCGCGACGCTGCTCGCGATCATCGCCAGCGCCTGTGCGGGCTATGTCTATTCCCGCCATTCCAGCCGATGGCTGGGAGCCAGCATCCTCGGACTGATCGTCGTACGCCTCATCCCGCCGATCGTGGTGACGCTGCCGCTGTTCCCTATCGTCAACGCGATCGGCCTCAGCGACACCCATCTCGTGCTGATCCTGCTCTACGCGACCTTCTTCGTGTCGCTCGGGACGGTGCTGATGCGCACCTTCATGGACCAGATCCCGCGCGAGCTCGACGAGGCCGCCTCGATCGACGGTGCCAGCCGCATGACGATCCTGCGCAAGATCATCGCGCCGCTGGCGATGCCGGGCGTTCTCGCCGTCGCGGTCTTCGTGATCGTCTTCTCCTGGAACGAGTTCCTGTTCGCCTTCATCTTCACGGCGACGCGCGCCAAGACGGCGCCGCTCGTCATCTCGGAGATGATCGGCTCGATCGACGGCGTCGACTGGGGGATCCTCTTTGCCGCCTCGACGGTGCAGCTCGTGCCCGTCCTGCTCTTCGTCGTCTTCATGAACCGCTATCTCGTGGCCGGCCTCACCGCCGGTTCGACGAAGGGGTAGCCAATCAAAAGAGGGAGGAAGCCATGTCGAACAAGCCTGCAACTGACGTGACACGCCGCAGTTTCATGGCCGGGGCAGCCGGTACCRCGGCCGCGCTCGCAACAGGGCCTGCCCTGGCCGCCGGCAAGACGCTGAACGTGCTGAGCCACAAGGTCCATCAGACCGTGCTCGGCAGCGGCGACAGTGACCCGCTGAAGGACTGGCGCAAGGCCAATGATGCCGAGATCACCTTCACCACCTTCGACTCCAACCCGCTGCAGGACCGGCTCTTCCGGGAGGCGAGCCTGAAGGAGACCGAGTACGGGGTCGGCTATCTCATCGACAACCGGCCGACCTCTCAGATCGCCGCCCTGTTCGAGCCGCTGGACGCTCTTCAGAAGCAGGATCCGATCGAGGATTTCGGCGATATCGCGCCCGGTCTCGTGCAGGGCATGACGGTCGACGGGAAGCTGATCGGCATCCCGGTGCGTCATGCAACGCAAGGCCTGTTCTACAACGAGGCCCTGCTGGAGGAGGCCGGAATCTCGGCGCCGCCGACGACCCTCGAAGAGCTGATCGAGCAGGCCAAAAAGACGACCTTTACCTCCAAGGCCGGTACGCCGGTAACCGGCATGGTGCTGGCGAGCGATCTCGCCGTCTTCCCCGTGATGTTTGCCCGCGCCTATGGCGGAGACTTCATCAGCCCCGATCTCAAGCTGGTTCCCGACCGTGCGGCTCTGGAAAGCGGGCTCTCGGCTTTGCGCGGCATGTTCGAATCCGGGAGCCTGCCGCGCAGCTATGCGACGACCAAGAACGACGATCAGGTGACCTGGCTGCAACAGGGCCGTGCCGCCTTCACCGTCCTGCCTTTCGCCCGCGGCGCGCAGCTCAACAATCCCGAGCAGAGTAAGTTTGCGGGCAAGATCAGGGCGGTCGAGTTCCCGATCGCCGCCGGGCTCAAGGGCAAGATGCCGATGGCCTCCGTGGTCGAAGCCTGGGCGATGTCGATCCCGAAGAATGCCAAGGACAAGGCGCTGGCCTGGAGCTTCATCAGGGAAGTGTCGAGCAAGCGCGTGACGCTCGGCATGGCCGTCAACGGCAATGGCCCGGTGCGCGTCTCGACCTATGCCGATGAAAGCCTGAAGGCCAAAAACGCTCTCGCCGCCACAGAAGCCAGGGTGCTGGCGACGGCGCGCGGCGCCTTCCCGCCATTTCCCGAGGCGGCCCGAGCGCAGGCGACGTTCCTTGAGGAGGTCCAACTCGCCGTGCTCGGACGCAAGCCCGTCAAGGACGCAGTCGGCGCCATCATCGAGCGCGTCAAGCCGATGATGCCGGCCTGATTGAACGACAACGGCCGGCGCCTCGGCGCCGGCCCCGCACCACGATCGAACGATGCCAATGGAAGGAAATCGCCTCATGTCCACCACCGGGGTTCGCTTCATCGAGGAGCCGGCGCGCTCCATCCCCGTTTCAGCCGATTATGACGTGCTCGTCGTCGGCGGCGGGCCGTCCGGAATCACCGCTGCCCTGGCCGCAGCCGAAGACGGTCTCCGCGTCGGGCTCATCGAAAGCCGCAGTTTCGTCGGCGGCAACATGACGATCGGCCTGCCGGTGCTCGGTTTCCTCGGCCAGAAGGGCAACCAGATCATCGACKGACTGCCGCAGAAATTCATCGAACGCCTGCGCAATGAGCGGGATGGCGCGAGCGAGCATCGGCCCTGCCCGCTGCATATGGGCATCACGCTGGTCGAACCCGAAGCGGTCAAGACCGTGGCGCTCGAGATGCTGACCGAGGCCGGCGTCGATGTGCTGTTCTACACCTTCTTCGCCGGCGCGCTTGTCGAGAACGACATCATTCGCGGCGTCATCACGGAGAGCAAGACCGGCCGCATCGCCATCCTCGCCAAGGTCGTCATCGACTGCAGCGGCGATGCCGACGTCGCCTACAGCGCCGGCGTGCCCACGGAGAAGGGCAATGCCGACGGCGGCATGCAGCCGCCGACGCTGATGTTCTGCCTGGCCGGCGTCGACACCGATGCGCTTCGGATGAGCATCGCAAATGCTCCGCCGGAAGCACGCACCTACCTCACCGACTTCATTCCCGCCGAGTATTTCGGCCAGAACCGGCAGTTCATCGTCGTCGGCATGCGTGAGCTGATGGCCAAGGCCAAGGCCGAGCGCGGCCTGCAGATCCCGAACGAGCGGACCATCATCATCACCGGTCTGAAGAAGGGCGAGGTCTGGATCAACATGACCCGCGTCAAGGGCACGGATGGAACCAACGCCCGCAGCCTGACCAAGGGCGAGATCGAAGGTCGCGCCCAGATCGACGATATCGTCACCTATCTCGTCAATTACGTGCCGGGCTTCGAGAAGGCCTATTTCACCAAGACCGCGCCTTTCCTGGGCATCCGCGAGACACGCCGCATCATCGGCCAGTATGTGATGACGCAGGACGACGTCCTCTCCTGTCGCCATTTCGACGATGCGATCGCGGTGGCGAGCTATCCGATCGATATTCACCGCCCGTCCGACGACGGCTGTACCCTGATCTGGTGCGGCGACTGCTACGATATTCCATACCGCTCACTGATCCCGCAGAAGATCGGCAATCTGCTGGTCGCCGGACGCAGCATCTCTGCGACACACGAGGCCATGGGCGCGATCCGCGTCATGGCAACCTGCATGGCAATGGGCGAGGCGGCCGGGCGCGCCGCCAGGATCTCGGTCCGCGGCAACCGCCCGCCGGCCGATATCGACATCGAGGACCTACGCCGCCAGCAACTCGAGCGCGGCGTCTACTTGCGCAATCCAGATGGGACGCGTGCCGGGTCGCCAAATCGCGCCGCAGCCTGACCGCTCTGCACGGGGCGGCCGATGCCGCCCCTTCCGACAGGATCGCGAGGATATGACCGAGCATTTCATTGGCATCGATGTCGGCACCGCGAGCGCCCGCGCCGGAATCTTCGACCCGAGCGGGCGCATGCTCGCGACGGCGAAGCGTGGCATCGCGCTCTATCGGGACGGGCCGGACATCGCCGAGCAATCGAGCGCTGACATTTGGAATGCGGTCTGCGCCTGCGTCCGCGAGGCCATGGCGATGGCACAGCTCGCGCCGGAGGCCATCGCGGGCATCGGCTTCGATGCGACATGCTCGCTGGTGGTGCTCGGGCAGAACGGCGTGCCGCTGCCCGTCGGTCCCCATGGCGATCCGGGCCGCAACATCATCGTCTGGATGGACCATCGTGCGCTGGATCAGGCCGAACGCATCAACCGCACGAACCATCCGGTGCTCGCCTATGTCGGCGGCACGATTTCGCCCGAGATGGAGACGCCCAAGCTGCTCTGGCTCAAGGAGAACCTGCCGGCCACCTACGATGCGGCGTGGCAGTTCCTCGACCTCGCCGACTTCCTGACCTGGCGGGCAAGCGGCTCGCTGGCGCGCTCGACCTGCACGGTGACCTGCAAATGGACCTATCTCGCGCATGAAGCGCGCTGGGACACCGGTTATTTCCGCCAGATCGGGCTCGGCGATCTCGCCGACGATGGCTTTGCCCGCATCGGCACGGAGATCGTTCCCGGAGGCACTGCCCTCGCACAGGGGCTGACCGAAGAGGCAGCTGCCGAACTCGGGCTGAAGCCAGGCACTGCCGTCGCGGCGGGCTTGATCGACGCTCATGCCGGCGGTGTCGGCTCGGTTGGTGTGCGCTCGTCGCACGGCACGGCACTAACCCGCATGGCCTATGTCTTCGGCACCTCCGCCTGTACCATGGCAAGCAGCCGCGAGCCGATCTTCATTCCCGGTGTGTGGGGCCCCTACTTCTCGGCGATGGCGCCTGATCTCTGGCTCAGCGAGGGCGGTCAATCCGGCGCCGGCGCCGCGATCGAACAATTGATCGGATTTCATCCGGCCGCGCCGGAGGCGCAGCAGCGTGCGGCGGCGGACCATTGCTCATTGCCAGACTGGCTC
>NZ_JBFTZN010000232.1:0-9405 GCF_056406775.1 Allobosea sp. P1_A7 | reverse complement strand
GCTCGGACGCTGCCGCCGCCTCGCAAAGGACTGGGAGAAATCCATCGAAAGCGCGACCGCCTTCGCTCATATCGCCAGCATCCGCATGCTCACACGCCGCATCGCAAGACATTGCAAACCCGCGTGAACTTTTGAATCCGGCTCTTAGGTATTCGGTGCCACTAAGTGTATCTCAGGATTACAAGCCAAATAAATGCGTTATTGACTGGGCAAGTCTTTTGCTAAGTTCAATTGAGAAAATGAAAACCAAGTCCATTAAAGATGCAAGAACTGCGGCTAATACGTGGCTTGCATATATTTATTCTCTTAAGGATCCACCGCAGTCATTGAGAGAGATTAACCGTGCGGCTCACATTGCTAGCTATGATAGAAGGCAGAAAACGTACGTATCTTTTGTAGATTCATTGCCAATCTCTGCCAATGGCAAAAACAAGAGAATCTCGGGTGTCTGGAAATTATTTACTTATTCGATAAAAATATTTGATCTTGGAATTGAAAACCCGATCAATCTGGATGTTGATCTATTCAGCGAACCGCCACGTCGAGCGAAAACTCCACGTACTCCGCTCAGCCGCGAGATGCTGGTTTACATTCAAGAGTTTAATCGTCGAGATGGTGCGGGCTTTCGCGATGTGTACGAGCGCCTTCCCCCCGAAGTGCGCGAGGATTTTGGCTACGCAGCGCACTTCAATTCGGGCCGATATGCGTTCTCGCGCAGCCTGAGACAACATCATTTTGACTATAGAGACAGTCTCACAGGCGAGCTTCGGAAGACTTGGTGGCCGGGGGTGGCGGTGTTGCTCGAAACCCTCCTTGAAGTGCCCGTGCGCGGATTTCAAGCGCGGTTCCTCGATTCCGGAGAGCTGGACGAACTGGCTATCGACCTCGTGGAAAAGACGATGGTCCCAAATCACTCACCGAAAGCTCGCGCTAGCCGTCAGAAAGGTGTTTTTTATATCGCTGAGGATTTGCAGCGTCAGCCAATCGTAGGATTATTTATCAATACAAACAAAACCGGAATTAGTAAAGATGGAGGGTATCACATCCCATGGTGCCCGGCGCCCCTTTTGGAAAGCATTCCCTGGTTAATGCAATGGAATCGGGATCACGGGAATATTGGGGAGTGCCGACTTGCGGAGAGGCTTGGACTTGATCTCATTCAGAATCCTGTAGTTAAGGGCCAGATTGGTACGTCGGCTTTGATCTTCCGAGATCCGATCACCAATGATGGTTGGCCCTGCACTCCGAAACGACTTTCGTCTTACTGGACTTACGTCCTGGGCGCCGTCGAACGTGAGCTCAAGGCGATGGGGTTCAAGTACGATCTGACGAGGACTATCGAGAAAGACGATGGTTCGACGGAAGTCGAAGCGCTCTTCGATATTCATACGCTTCGGGTGAGCGGCATTACAGCGATGATCGAAGCAGGCCTTCCCGCCGAATTCGTTCAAGAGGTCGTTGGGCATGCTTCCGTGGTCATGACGCTCTATTATACACGGATAAGGGCAGGCGTGCTGAATGAGCGGCTATCGCGATTTCGCGAAGGTATCTCCGACGCGATCGATCCTGCGGACATCCCAGAACTACAATTTGAGGACGTCAGCGAACTCCTCCGGAACCTCGTCAACCGACGCGACCCCGATGCGGCAGTCGGTGCGTCCATGCTCAGAGCGAATCCTTCCGGTCTGGGGAACKGCAGCTTCAACGTGTTCGCTGACGGCATCTGTCCCGGCGGCGAATGCTCCAGCGGTGGCGAGGCGGTTGTTAAGGGTTTCGCGCCTGTTCCTCGACATCGAGCTTGCTCGTTGTGCCGCTACAGGCTCACCGGGCCGATGTTCCTGGCGGGGCTCGTTTATAACGCGAATCGACTCATGTTCGAACTGCGAAAGCTTGCCCTTCAGATCCGCGACCTGGTTCAGACTGCCAAGGATCTGGAGGAGCAAGGGCGAAGCGCGCGCATCGTCAGAAATCAGATCGATGGCCTATATCGGCAGACCGAGGACGTCTCGATCGAGTGGTCGGCGGAGGTGCAGTATGTTCACGCCGCGCTTGCGCTGCTTCAGGAAGCCAGCGATTCCGAGGAGACCGGGAGCGGCGCTCGTGCCCTGACGTTGCTAAGTTCCGAGACGGTTGACGAAATCGTGGTGAGACTGGAGTCGAAACCTGATTTCGTTCTTCTTCAGCGGCTCGCAGATGGCGCTGATCTGCTGCCTGGGTTCCGCCCCAACTTTGCGGCATTGTCGGACCATCGCGAGTTTCTCAATCACGTCCTCGATCAGAATGGCATCGAGCAGTTCCTCTTGCGTCTAGACGGTCCGATGCGAGATCGAGCCGCGCGATTGCTCGGTCATGCAATCGTGTCGCTCGTTCCGGAAGATCGTCTTGACGAGTTGGAGAAGGGCTCCGCGAAGCTGACGGACTTCAACATCATCGTATCTCAACTCGCTGAGGAAATGGCGGCGCAGGTCGCTCGATCTAAGCGGGTGGAGTTTGCCGCGCTCCGTGGGCTTCGTGACCTCAGGAAGTTGATAGGCGCGGAAAGTGAACTGGAAGATGCGCAACTGGAGCGGAAATCGTGATCGAGCCTGCAAACGGGACGTCCGGGGCCGGACAGCCAGTTGATACTGCAGCCGGCATCCTGAATGAGCTACTGCGCGAGGCGGGCGCCGGACGCCAACATCGTGATCCGGCGATGGGAAGGAAAGCAACGCTCCTTCGTCTGAAGACCGCGTGCGACAGCTTAGAAGGTCGTCGTATGGCGATCAGCGGGGCGGCGGTCGAGAGCTACCTAGCAGAGAACCATGGGGCGGGGACCGGCCCGAAGGCGCAGAGCATTGCAAACGAGAAGCGCAAGGCGCTGGGAATGTGGCACTACGTTCAAGCGCGCCAGCGCGAGCAAAAAGGAATTCGTAATCGAACCGGACGGAAGCTGATCTCCAGAGTCATTGACGAGATCGATGATCCGGATCAGCGGGATCGCTTGCGTGCCCTTCATGCAGAGAGCGAGCTGAACGCTCGAAAGATCAGCCGGGCGCAATCCTTGTTTTCCAAGATCGCGCCGGGTGTGAACTTCGACAAGATCCTCGAAGCGTGGAAGACGGGCGACGGCCCTATCTCTCTCCCAGCACATCGTGAGAACCCGATCGATGTTGAAAGCTTGAAAGCCCTCGAACTTGCGATCGCTGCTTTGACGGATCCCATCGTCCTCGATAGGTGCGGCCTCCGCTATGACGGCAAACGTGTCGAGCGGAAAGGCGGAACAGGAGAGGCCTTGCTTGGGCTCGGGATCGTGGACGGCTTAGTCGCCTTGCATAAGGCATTGATCGGCGCGCCTCCCGATCATGTTGGCAACGATGTTCTGTAGTTTGATGGAAAGAGTCTCCTCCCAAGCGCCCGCCACTATTTCCTAGCCCCGCATTGCGCGAATTGTTTCGACAATCGCCGACGGATCGAGAGTTTGACTGCGCCCTACCGGGGATCAGATTGTCCCTGGAATAACCTCCATATGGGAGGGGCGTTGTGACAGTCGGGCGGGGTCGGCGGTCGGGTCCGGTTCGAGGGAATTGGGCACCGACACGTCGCGCAGTTCTTGTTGGCGGGGCTGCCCTTATCGGCGCTCCCTCGATCGTGCGAGCCGAACAGTCGTTCCGCTTCGGTTTGACGCCGGTTTTCCTGACATCAGATCTTCAGCTACTCGAAGCGCTACAGCACTATCTCTCGGTCGCGATGGCTACCGAGGTTCAGCTCGTTCTGAAGCGAACCTATCAGGAGATCACCTCCCAACTGCTCTCGGGACTTCTCGACGCGGCTTGGATCTGTGGGTTTCCGTTCGTGTCGTACCGACGCGAGCTCGAATTGGTCGCGGTCCCCATCTGGCGCGGCAAGCCGACCTATCAGTCCTATCTTCTCGTCGGCGCTGATCGGGGCGATGCCAGTTCGATCCTGGACTTGCGCGGCGATATCCATGCTTTCTCCGATCCCGACTCCAACTCGGGATATCTCGTGACGCGAGCGCTACTGGCTGAGAATGGAACCAAGCCTCAGGAATTCTTCCGGCGGACGATTCACGTACGGGCATCGCAACGTGGTCCGGGCGGTGGCTGCTGGCTTGGCCCAGTCGGGTAGTGTCGATGGCTACGTCTGGGAGGTTCTGACCGAAACCGAACCGGAGCTAACGAAGCTTACCAGGCCCGCATGGCGCTCGGAGCGGATGGGATTTCCTCCGATCGCGACATACTCGGGGAACGCAGCAAGCAAAGGTATCCGGCGTTTCCAGCGGGCTCTGATCGACATGCCCAACGATCCGACGGGCCGAAGCGTCCTGGCCCTTCTGCGGCTCGAGGGCTTCGCAACGGAAGATCCATCACTCTTCGACAGCATTGCCCGGCGCGTCGAACTCGTGAGGGCGCTCGGATGAAACGCGCTTCGCTTGATCCGCGGCGCTGGCCGCTCGCTTTCAAAGCTCCGGCCCTCGTCGCCGTATTCATGCTGATCGTGAGCATCGTCATGACCAACGCCGTGCTGTCGAGGCTGCGCGAAACGCAGGAGCGGCAACTCGCGGCGATGTCGATGATCTACCTCAACGGTCTCGCTTCCGCGCTCATTCCGCATGTTCTCCGGGAAGATATCTGGGAGATTTTCGACACGATCGAGCGTGGGGCAATCCTCGAGGGAGGCTTTGGCCGCGCCCGCGTCGTCGTTGTCGACAGCAAGGGGGAGACGCTCGCCGCAAGCGACCCCAAGCAGGCACCTGTGCTCAGTCGCCAATCCGATCGGGACAGGCATTTCGAGGGCGATGCGATGCTCACCGTCGATAGCTACAAGGCGCGCGCTTTTGCCCGGAAACCGCTGATCTACCAGTCCACGGCAGCCCCTTAGAAATCAGGGACTTAGGCCAGATGTGTCGCGCTCGTGTCGCAACTAGCTCAGCAGGCGCGCCTCGATCTGCGCCATACCCGCCAGGTCCTCTTCGTCGGTCTTGAACAGATAGCCGTAGGTATCGAAGGTGAGCCGGATCGATGCATGACCCATGAGGGCCTGCACCTTCTTCGGGCCGAATCCTTGTTCGATGAACATCGCCGCGGCGGCGTGTCGGAGCGCATGCAGGCCATACTTCGCCGCGCCCGCTCCCGTCACCCCGCCAGCGACGACCTGGAGCGGGCCGAAGCCGTCCTTCAGGATGCAGGCGTGAGAGAGAACGCGCCCAGACGGCGCCGGGAAGACCAGGCCGTCCTTCGTGACCGGACAGGCCAGCTTCCATTCCCGGAGGGCCTTCAGGACCATCGGTGCCATGGGGATATCCCGTTTCCCCGCCTTGCTCTTGGGTGGCCCGAAGCGGCCCCACTGATCGGCACGACGGCGGACCCTCAACATTCCTGCCTTCAGGTCCACGTCTGACCAGGTCAGGCCTCGGAGCTCGCTGCCGCGCAAGCCGGTAAACGTCGCCGTCACGATCAGCGGCCGCCAGCGCCCCGCGGCTGTGGCGAGGATCGCGCGCAGCTCGGCACGGGTTGGCATCTCAATCGCTCCCCCATCCTCGTCGCGAGTCGAGTTCCGGATCTTCACCGCACGGGCGGGATTGTGAGCCGCAAGGCCTCGCCGCATCGCTTCGTCGACGAGAGAGCCGAGCGACGTGAGCACTTTGCGAGCCAGCACGCGAGAGCGCGTCTCCAGGAGCGTATCGATGAACTGGTTGACCCTTGGCGCCGTGAGGGCGCTCAGCTTTACGATCCCGATCTCGGGGACGATGTGATGCTTCAGGTGAGCAAGGTATTGGTTGACCGTGGAGCGCTCGAGCCCGTCCCGTTCGGCTCGCTCGATCCAGAGCTTGCCAGCTTCAGCCACGGTAATCGACTGCGAGTCGGCGACGTGCAGCCCGCGCGAAACATCGTGCCGGACTTGCACGAGGAAGGCGTCGGCGTCTGACTTCCGAAGGAAATGGCGGCTACGGCGGGTGCCTCTCTGATCATTGTACGTCGCCCGCCAAGTAATCGCGCCAGAGGGCAGCTTCCGCTTCTGAACCGTTGCCATTTGATTATTCCGCTTCCGCCAGGCCGGTGACTGTGAGCTTCGTTTTGGCGAGCGCTTTTGCGACCGCGGCCTCGACCGCGCGGCTCAGCGCTCCCTCACTGGCGAGCGCTTCCGCGACAGCGGCCTGGACGACACGGCCAAGAGTGTCTTCCCTCCCGGTTCTCTCGACGAGCGCGCTGCCCGCCGGGACGATCGCAGCCTTTGTGCCGGACGCGATCGCCGCCGCCTTCGAAGGCGCGCCCGAGGTCGAAACGTCGAAGCATGTTGCGCTGCACTATGAGGACGCAGCGCCGTTGCCGATCGGCTCGCCGGGCTCACCGGCCACCGTCGCGGCCCCGACCCGAAACGCCTTCCAGCACGACGTGATCGCGATCAAAGCCGCCGCAAAGCTGACGTGGGCGGTCGCTGCCCCGGGCGGCGCGCAGGTCATCTCGGGCGCGACCTGGGGCGGCGCACCAGCGGCCACCAGAGACGCCGCCGACGAAGCCGACGAATACGACGAATACGACCAGGAGCCGCCACCGAGACGACGGGGAGTCGTACGGCGATGAATGATCGAGCCCGGGGGATCATGGCGGCGGCACGCGAGACGCTCGCGCGCCCTGCCCACGTCGAGCCCGGTCCTCTCGCCCTGGCGCTGGCGCGCGAGATCGAGCACCCGACGGACCGCGACCGGCGCGAGATCGCCGCGCAGGAGGCCAAGCGGGCCGCCCAGCGCGAGCAAGAGGCCGAGCGCAAGCGCCTCGCCGAGACCCTTCCGGCTGACGATGTGCAGCTCGCCCTGGAAGCCTGCGCGCGCGCCATCTCGGACCTGGGTCAGGAGAACACCGGACTCCGCGAAGCCGTCGCCGATCTCACGAGGCGACTCGACGCGCTGGAGCAAAGGCCGGTCGACAACTTGACCGGCATCGAGCGCGGGCTCGACCGGATCGACACGCTGGCGGACAAGCTGGAGCGCACCTTGCAGCGCTCTTTCGAGCACTTCGATGACCGGCCGCTGCCACATCTCAGCAGTTGAATTCATGACGCCGCACGATCAGGCGCGCGTCCGGACCTCCATCGCCGAGTTCGTCAGCGACTGCGCGGTCGATCCGCCGTTTCACGTCGTCATGATCGGCTCGAATGGTTCGGTCACGGTCGCCCGCTATGCGGCGGACCGGGACGTCGAGCCCCTGTGCGACCACATCGTCGACGGTGGCCTTGCGACGCCGATCACGGTCACCCTCATCACCCCGGACGGCGGCAGGGGCGCGAAGATCACGGTCGAGGCCGCGCACACCCTCCAGTAAAGCCGCCCCGGGATCCGTCCGCATCAAATCGGCGGGGATAGGTGCGGACAGGCGGGATCCGCCGAGCTTCGACGCCTGCCCGACCCCGTGGCGACCCCGCCTAAACCCCGGCCGACCGCCCGCCACCTCCCCCTCACCCCGCGTAACTCCTTGATAACCCTCGCTTTCCTTAGCGCGTCCCGGTTGTGCGATCGAGGCGGGGCAAGACGACATTCCTGCACGGCAGGACCGCGCGACTAGTCAAATTATGCAACAATTCCAAGGGGCTGACCCCCCAGGGATCCCGGCTGCCTCCCATACCCCCAGATCACCAGCTAAGTCATTGATTTCATTGGGAAATTTTTGAACGACTATGTGCCTTTTCGAGCGCCGCCGCGCCCGGCCCCGGAGAGAAGCCTTGTTTTAGGAATGCCCCCCCCTGGCCCCTGAAAGCGAAGGTTGGGCCTGGAGGGCCCCGTCGAGCCTCAGGAGGCCCGTGGCGGCCGTTTGAGTTTGGCCGGCGCGTCTTGTGAGGCTTGGGATTAGGGCTCCGAGGGCCGAAATGCTAGGAAATGGACGCCCATCCTCACCCGCAGTGACCGCCTCAAGTTGTATCGTAAGCTGGCTGGTCGGCTGGAGCGGGCACAGTGCGCGTCGAAGCGGTGTCCGATCGGATCAAGCGGGACKCGCCCTATATCTTATGAAGGGCGCGTGGCTCGACGGCGGGCGACGAGATGCGCAGTGCGCCGATACGTGCTACGCTCGCAAAATCGGGAGAAGGAAAATGAAAATGCCGCGAGGTGCTTTCCGCCGTTGTGGTGTCATCACAGCTATCGCGTTCTCTGCTGCAATGTTTATCTCTGATGCCCACTTCAACGTTGCTGAGGCACAGAAGGCGCGGGCGGAGGATCTTGCTTGCGGCAAAGAACTACAAGAGCGGTGCAGTGGCAAAGGAGTGCCGGTACAAACAGACGCGGCTGGGTGGGTCAAAACAGACCTCCTTAGTTGCCTTTCCCAAGAAAAAGACAAGTTAGCAAAAAAATGTGCGGCACGCGCGGCTAATGTTTTGAAGAGCTGCAACGCGGATGCCAATCAACGTTGTAAAGGAATCGTGGCGGGTCAGGGCAATATTCTCGCATGCCTTACAACGGCAAGGCGCGTGGTTTCCGCGCGATGCAATGCGGCTCTTGATGCCGCTTACTTGCGCCAATGATCCTATCTCTACGGTAGCGACCTACAACTGTAGTAATGCCCCCTGACCGTCAATCCATTACCGAGACGATGCCGCTTGCGGCGTGGCGGCGTTCGCAGCCACAGTCCCCGTCGTCCCTTGGGGGGGGGCTCACTACCCGGGGGCGAAGTCACCTAATCTGAACCGGCTGATGCATGCGCCGCGCATTCGCGAGCGTCGCGCCGTAAAGTTCAGCCAAGACCCTTGGGTCAGCGCCAACAAGCTCGACGTCGGCGAGCCGTGGGATCCGTCCATGAAAATGGACCGGGGCGAGGTGGGGCACATCATCGGCCCGTGGTTTTGCCACTGCTGGGAAGACCAGCCTTGCGGCGGGGCGGCCTTCGCGGTCACTTGCCCGGCATCCCTTGCCTCRGGGAACCCATGCCCAGCCTCATGCCGCACGCCGGCCGCGCTTACGGCACCCGCTGAATGTGGGTCGTGGCCCGGGTCAGCCGTGAGGCGCTGGCGCTCGCCGAACTGAAGCGCAGCGGCTTCGAGGTCTATGCGCCGCGCATCGTCGAGCGCCGTGTCTTGCGCCGCCGGGTCGTCGAAGCGACGCCACTGCTTTTTCCGAGCTACATCTTCGTCGGGATCACGGCGCAATGGCATGGAGCGCGCTGGTCGCCGGGCATCAGGTCGCTGATCATGAACGGCAGCGGGCCTGCGCGGGTCGCCGATGACGTCATCGGGGAGCTGCGCGGGCGCGAGGTCGACGGCCTGATCGAGACCTGTCGCTCGAGCCCGGCGAGTTCGTGGCGCAAGCTGGCGCGCGCCCGGAGCATGGGCGCTGTTGCGGCCTCCAGCATGGCATTGCCTTCGGCAAGTTCACGAATGCGGACGTCGAAGCGACCGCGGGAGATCGCGCCTACCTTCACA
>NZ_JBFTZN010000231.1:0-9424 GCF_056406775.1 Allobosea sp. P1_A7 | reverse complement strand
GTCGAGGGCTCCTTCGTCTATGGCCTTTCGGCAGCGCTTTATGGCGAGTGCACGGTCAAGGACGGGCGCATGGTCGAGGAGAATTTCGACACCTACACCGTGCTGCGCCTGGATGAGATGCCGGTGGTCGAGACGGTGATCGTTCCGTCCGGCGGTTTCTGGGGTGGCGTCGGCGAACCGACGATCGCGGTTGCCGCCCCGGCGGTGTTCAACGCGATCTTCGCGGCGACCGGCAAGCGTGTGCGCTCGGTCCCGCTGAAGAACATGGATCTGCGGAAGGCCTAGGACCCGGCGCATGACGCGCCTCGGCTTCGCCACAGCCCTCCTGCTCGGAGGACTGGCTTCCTCCCGGCCGGGCGCGGCGCTGGAGCCCTACGCCGTCGTCGGGGACGCGATTCCAAAGGCTCTCGGCGCGCGTGTCGGCGATGTGGCGCGAGGGCAGGCCATCCTGCGCGATCGGGAGCGTGGCAATTGCCTGATCTGTCATCAGGGGGCGGATCCGGCAGAGCCGTTCCAGGGCGCGATAGGGCCGCCGCTGGCCGGCATCGGGGCCGGGCTCGACGCCGGGCAGATCAGGCTGAGGCTGGTCGATTCATCGCGGCTCAATCCGGAGACGGTGATGCCGCCCTATTACCGGACCGAGGGCTTGCACGATGTCGCACCGGTCTATCGTGGCAAGCCGGCTCTGTCGGAGCAGGAGATCGAGGATGTCGTTGCCTATCTCGCCTCTCTCAAGACATTCTGAGTCCGCCCCGAGCCGGCGTGACATCGTCGTCGGTGCTGCGGCCGGGATCGGCCTCGCCAGCCTGCCGAAGGTGGCGATGGCTGCGACGCAGCCGGCGCTGCCGGAACTGATCGCGCGGCTGACCGATGGCGCGGTGCCGGAGCGCGGCAGGATCACGCTGGAGATTCCGGCGCTCGTCGAGAACGGCAATTCGGTGGATACGAGGATCGTGGTCGAGAGCCCGATGACGGAGGCGGACCATGTCCGCTGGATTCATCTTATCGCCGAGAAGAACCCGTTCCCGGACATGGCGCGGTTTCATCTTGGCCCCCGCTCCGGCCGCGCCGAGGTCGCGACCACTTTGCGGCTGGCGACCTCGCAGAAGGTTACCGTCGTCGCTGCGCTCAGCACGGGGGGCTATCTCATGAGCGATGCCGATGTCGTCGTGACGTTGAGCGCCTGCATCGACGGCGGATGAGGAGAGATCTCCGATGGCATTCAACGCCCGCATCAGCATGCCGACGGAAGCTCGCGCCGGCGAGATCATCGAGATCCGCGTTCTGACGCGGCATCCGATGGATCGCGGCGGCCAATCCGACGGTAAGGGAGGCACCGTTCCGCGGAAAATCCTGAACCGGCTGACGGCGACCTATTCCGGGGAACCGATCTTCCGGCTCGACATGTATACGGGGGTCTCGGCCAATCCCTTCGTCTCCTTCACGACGCGCGCGGTCGAGACGGGCGATATCGTCTTCGAATGGCGCGAGGATGGCGGAGCGGTCTTCACCCGGACGGCCAGGCTGACGGTGACGTGAGCACCCGGCGATGCGGTTGAAGCTGGCCTTGGGACTCCTGATCGCGACGCTCGGCACAGCCGCGGGCGGC
Organism: Allobosea sp. P1_A7; assembly: GCF_056406775.1. Lineage (NCBI taxonomy): Bacteria > Pseudomonadati > Pseudomonadota > Alphaproteobacteria > Hyphomicrobiales > Alloboseaceae > Allobosea > Allobosea sp. P1_A7. Next base: position 7,815 of record NZ_JBFTZN010000231.1, on the reverse strand, counting down.
GAAGAGATCACCTCGGGGAGCGCCTTCCTGTCGCCCGATCTGCGCCGGCAGCAGGATGATCCGACGCGAAACCCGGCCTGGTTCTGGGTCGAGCAGGGTCAGGAACTCTTCAGCCGCAAGCCGGGGGCCAGCCAGGCCTGCAGCCAGTGCCATGCCGAGCCGGAGAAGAGCCTGCGTGGCGCGGCGACGCATTATCCGCGGGTGGATGCCGGCACCGGGCAGCTCCTGAATCTCGAGGGGCGCATCGAACAGTGCCGCGTGGAGCGGCAGAAGCAGCCGGCCTTCGGCTATGAGAGCGGTGAGCTTCTGGCGCTGACGGCCTATGTCGCTTCGTTGTCCCGGGGCTTGCCGATGGACGTCGAGACCCGCGGTCCGGCACAACCTTTCTACGACGCGGGCAGGGCCTTCTTCGAGCGCCGCCAGGGGCAGCTCAACCTCTCCTGCAAGCAATGTCATGACGGGCTGGTTGGCCAGAAGTTGCGCGGCGACACGATCAGCCATGGCGCTGGGACCGGCTATCCGGCCTATCGGCTGGAATGGAACGGCGTCGGTTCGCTGCATCGGCGCCTGCGCGCCTGCTCGCTCGGCGTCCGGGCGACGCAGTTCGACTATGGCGCGCCGGAATATCTGGCGCTCGAGCTCTATCTTGCCGGGCGTGCGCGCGGCCTGCCGATCGAGACGCCGGCCATGCGGCGTTAGATCATCGGACCGGATATCGTATCCGGTCCGAYGATCTARCCACCTGTGATTGCATCGGCTTTCCCGAAAACCGCAATCCACTTTTCGGGCCGATGCTTTAGCTCTTGGCGGACCGACCGGGAACCGTCACGATCCCGGCACATTCATGTCGGAGATCCGGCGAATGCCTCGCCTGCCTGTCCTGCTTGCCGCCCTCGGGTTCGCCAGCGTTGCCGTTGCCCAGCCGGCTCCCGAACCTCCGGCTGCTGTTGCGGTCCCGTCGAGTCCGGCGCCCTTCGTTCTGAAGGACACCGAGGTCCGGACGATCCATGCCAAGACGCTGCAGCGCGACTACGAGATCTATGTCAGCCTGCCGGTCTCCTATCACTCCTCGCCACGCCGGCGCTTTCCCGTGCTGTTCGTCACCGATGCCGATTACGCCTTCCCGCTGGTGCGCAGCATTGCCCGCCGGGTCGGCAATCGCGGCCAGGGGCTGGAAGAGTTCATTCTGGTCGGTCTCTCCTACGCGCTCGGCGACACGCCGCAGTTCAGCCGCCGCCGGGACTACACGCCGACGCCCAATGGCGAAAAGACGAAGGATGAATCCGGCCGGACACCGATCTTCGGCGAAGCAGAGCCCTATCGCCGCTTTCTTGCCGACGAGGTGATGCCCTTCGTCGCCTCGACCTATCGCACCGACACCAATCGCAGCATCTTTGCCGGCCATTCCTATGGCGGGCTGCTCGGCGTCCACATCCTGCTGACCGAGCCGAAGATGTTCTCGCATTATATCATCGGCAGCCCTTCGCTCTGGTACGACCAGAAGGTGATGCTTGCGCGCGAGCGCACCTATGCCGAGACGAACAAGGACCTGAAGGCCGATGTGCTGATGGCGATCGCTTCCTTCGAGACGATCAGCAAGGCCTCGCCGCGCTATAGCGGCAAGCTCGACATGATCGCCGACCTGCAGGAATTCGAGAAGGCGCTCCGCTCGCACAACTATCCCGGCCTGAAGCTGACCACGGAGATCATCCAGGACGAGGATCATCTCACTGTCTTCCCCGCGATCATCACGCGTGGGCTGATGTGGGCGCTGCCGGCAAAGCGGAGCTGAGCGGTCAGCCCTTCTTGTCGTCGGCCTTTCCATTCTTGGCCTTGCCGCGGCCCTTCGGCTTCGTCCGGTTCTGGTAGCTTGCATTGCCAAGGCCGGTGCCGATGGTCAGCACCGCCCAATGCTCGACATCCTGCATTGACGGCATCTCGCTCAGTCCCTGGATGACGGCGTCGTTATGCATCACGACCGTCGTCTCGTGTCCGCCGATCTCGGGGACCATCTCGCGGATGCTCTCGACCAGGTTGAACCGGCTGCTTTGCCAGTTGCCAGGCAGGTTCTGCGCGCCGCGGTCGATCGAGCCGTCCCGTTCGATCAGGCCGGGGCAGCCGACGCCGATGAAGGGAGCAACGCGGAGGCCCGCCTTGCCGGCCTGCTTGATCTGGGCATCGAGCATCTTGCCGAGCCGCTTGATTGCGTCGTCGCGATTGGTCTCCTCGTCGGCGTGGCGCCAGAGTTCGGATTGCCAGACCTTGGCCTTGGCGAGGTCAGGCGCCTTGTCCTGGCGCAGCTCGACGATGCCGGCGCGAATATTCGAGCCGCCGATATCGACGGCGACGAGGCTGTCATAGGCCTCGAAGATCCATTTCGGCGCAAGATGGGCGCTACCGACCAGCCCGGCCTCGTCGGGATGATGGCGGATCGGCACAAGGTCGATACTATGTCCGTCGGTCTGCAGGATGATGCCGGCACGCGCGATCGCAAGCTCGCCGACCCTGCTCTGGCGGAATCCGCCGCCGACCACGATACGCTCGACGGTGCTCCAGGGCTTCAGCCTGGCGAAGCGGCGAATGACGAAGGCCAGCGACTGGGCGTAGCGTTCGATGGCGCTGAGGATGAGAGCCGCCTCGCGCGGCTCGCCTTCCCCCAGCAGCGCATCGAGCTCCTTCTTGCCGATCTTGTCGGAGTCGACCGTGATGGGGTCTTCGCCGGTCCGGCGCAGGTGCTCGCGAAGGGCGTCGAGATGCTCGAGAAATGCGCCACGTTTGGCCTTGTCGCCAACGAAGCCGTCCTCGTCGCGAATCTCCAGATTATAGCTGGTGACGACAACCGAAGGCAGGTCATCCACTCCGTGAGGACCGCCCGCGCGTGCTTTCGTCGTCATTTCGGCTGCCATGTTCCGCTATCCCCCGTGTGGACTCCCGAAGGGAACGGCCTCGGTGCTCCCAGGGTTCCGTAAGCTGGCGGCATATCGCCTCCTGGGATGAACAGCGCATGGCGCCCCTGCGCGGCGCGCGCGGGGAAGACCGCCCCCTGCGATTGACCTCGCGGGGCCTCTTCCCTTCCATGGCGGCCAAGGCGCGACGGTCGATGCGCCATGGCTGGTTTCCGGGGATATGCGATGCTTGAGTTTCTTCTGCGCGCGGTGCTGATCGGTGTCGGCGCGACAATCCTGTTCGATCTCTGGGCCCAGTTCCTGAACCGCGCCTTCGGCCTGCCGACTCCGAACTGGGCTATGACCGGGCGCTGGTTCGGCCATCTGGCGCAAGGTCGACTGGCGCATGAGGATATTGGACGCTCCGAGCCGGTGGCGAACGAACGCGCCCTCGGCTGGATCGCGCATTACCTGATCGGCATCGTGTTCGCGGCGGTCCTGCTGGCGATCTGGGGGCTCGACTGGGCCCGCAATCCGAGCCTCGCGCCTGCTCTGATCGTCGGTCTCGTCACGGTCGGCTGCGGCTGGTTCATCCTGCAGCCGGGAATGGGCGCCGGCATCGCGGCGTCGAAGAAGCCGAATGCCGGCCAGATCCGTGCCATGAACATCGCGGGCCATATCGTCTTTGGCGTGGGGCTCTATTGCTCGGCGCTCCTGCTGCGCTGAGCATGCCGGCGGCAGCTCCCCGGTTCAGGACCTTCCCCGGTTCAGGACCTGGCGAGAAGGGCCGTAAGCGCGGGCGACAGGCCGACGCTCCCGACCGGCGCCGGGAAGGCGAGATCGCCGCTCGCCGGTTTCGCCGTACCACCATTGAGAGCGGCCAAGACTGCTTTCATGCCGGTCTGGACCGAGCAGATCACCGGAATATCGAGATGTGGCTGGACGCGTGCGGCGAGGCCGGCAAGTCCGGCGCCGCCGAGAATGACGGCTCCGGCGCCGTCGCGTTCCGCCGTCTTGCGGCAGGCTGCGGCGAGCAGTGCAATCGAGCCATCCGGGTCACGGGCGATATCGGCCCCCGTCGGAGTGACTGTTTCAACCGAGGCAAGCCGGCCGTCGAGGCCGATCATCGCGACGAATTCATGCAGGATCGGTCCCCAGCGCTCGCCGCCGGTGACGATCGAGAACTGCCGCGCCATCGCCGCGGCGGCCAGGCAACTCGCCTCCGCCATGCCGACGACCGGAACGGGAGAGACCTCCTTCAGGGCGTGAAGCCCTGGGTCGCCAAAGCAGGCGAGATAGACCGCGTCGCAGCCGGCGCCATGCTCGGCATAGGCCTCGAGGGCGGCATGGGCCGCAATCACCCCCGCGCTGCGGCTCGAAATATACCGCGCGCCGAAGCGGCCTGTCACCGGATGCAGGGCGACATTGGACGGAGCATGCGGCGCCACGACCTGCATGACGAGATCCGTCATCGCCTGGGTCGTGTTGGGGTTGATCAGCAGGATACGCAAGAGAGCCTCGGGCAGGGTGCAGGCTTCAGGCTTAGCGAGCTCGAGGCCCCAGGCCAAGCGACCAGCGCGCACAAGGTCCAAGTCATGAATGTATACGGGGCGCCTCGCAGAGGCGCGGTGTGGGCGCTGCGAAGCGCCCCGATGCCTCTGGCGGGCGACCGCCACGGCCGAGAGCGCCGTTCGATGGGCCTGAGGGCGGAGGCGATGCTTGGACAAGGTGCTCAAAGTGGCGCGTTGCGATCTAAGCACGAATGGCGCTGACCAATGGGCGATGAGAGGCGTTTGTGGGTTGATAGTGGGAGAGCGCCCCCTACCGTAAGGAGCGGTCGGCTTCCGGTCTGTGGCGGGGCGCGCGGACCGAAGGCGAGGATGCTGTGCGGGGCCTTTCCTTGCGCGGCACAAAACGGCTACATTCCGCGCTCATAATGCCGCAACTTTGCCACATGTCTGACAAGGGGCCAGCATGGTGAACTTAGTCTGTCGCGTGAGCCTTGCCGGCTTGCTGGTTGCTGGCTGCTCGCCACAAGCGATGCCAACGGTCGAAGCGATCACAAAGCCGACGGTCGAGACTTTTGCTCGGCTGGGGAGTTGGCGACCCTGGCAGTCTGCTCAAGCGGAGAAGCCGCAGACTGCGCCTCTCGTTCTCTCTGACCCCGCGCCGGAGGCGAACAAGCCAGATTCGATCGTGCGTGAGCCGGTAACGGTGACCAGGCCAGCGCCCAAGCTGACAGCGGTCGCTGTACGGGCCCCGAAGCCGGTCGCTCGGCCCGTTCAACCTATTGTGCCCGCTTCGATGCCCGAGGAACCCAGTAAGACCCCGCCGGCCCTCGTCTCTTGCCGCACGCATAACGAACCCGGCCAGCGCGTACACATGGAGTGTAGTCCTGTCGATTGATAGAAGGCGGTGAACAGGTAACTGGAGCTCGAGCAAATCGCGGGCTATCAAGGTCCACAAGGCATTGATTGCATTGCTGTGCGGGCACAAACCTGAAGAAGGAGTGTCCGGTATCTCGGGTTCGGTAGGACCAATACCGGGTCATAACTATGTTTGTTCTGTTCAACCCGGTTGCCGGAAGGGCTCGTGGGTTCTCGGCTTGCGATCTCGCAAAACTCTTTCCAAACTCGACTGTCGTCGAGACCAGGATGGCAGGAGACGCGGAAAGGCTGGCGCGGCAAGCTGCCGACGATGGGCATGACTGCATCGTGGCAGTCGGCGGCGATGGCACGATATCGGAGGCCGCGTCGGGCATGATCGGATCGCGTGCCGAACTCGGTGTGTTGCCACTCGGCACTGCGAATTTGTTCGCGCAGGAACTCGGGATCCCGCTTGATATCGTGGAAGCCGCTCGCCTCATCAATGAGGGATATTCAGTGCCGGTCTATCCGGGACTGTACTCGGCTGTGGGGCGTCGAGAACGAGTATTCGTCCAAACTCTAGGAGTTGGATTCGATGGTTCGGTTGTTCGCCGCCTGAACAAAGATGCGAAGAAGATAATTGGTAAACTCGCATACGTCATCGCGGCCATACAGTGCCTGCTGGTGCATCGAGACCAAAAATTCTCCGTGCGCATTGATGGAGGCCCCGATGAACTTGTTTCGGGACTGCTGGTGATGAAGGGCCGGTTCTACGCAGGGCCCTTCATTATAAGCGAAAACGCCACGCCAAAGGCATCAGGTTTCATTGTCGCGCTTCAACGTGAAGGAAGCCGTTTCGCKCAGTTGAAGTCCGCATTCTGTATCGCCACAAATAGGTTTTCGTCGCTTTCGTTCATTGAAATGAGACGCGCCGACCATGTCTCCATTCGTGGTACATCGGATGTACAAATCGATGGCGATCTGGCGCCGCCGCCCCCGGCGGACATTCGTGCCGCAGGCTCATGTGTCCATGTTCGCGTGGCCCGATCGACAGCAGCGAACAGCATCCGTGTGTCGCGATCAGCTTCTGTGCGTTGATCTTGCGCGGTTTCAGGCCAGGGGCCTCGTTCCTGCCCAGCGATGTCACAGTCCGTGGGGACAACCGATCTGCACAGAGGACCATAGCTCGCGCTTTCAACACGATCGAGGCCCGCCTAGTGCCTTCGCAGTGGCGGGCCAATAATGAAACGCGTCGGGGCTGCCTTGGTTATGGGGGAGTGGGCGAGCGGTGCTCGCGATCAACAAGTCGCCTGAGCTTCCTGGCGCCCTGGCGATAAGAGACCGCCGCGTTGGAGCAGTTAGGGGGGCGTTGGGATTGGTCGACGCCGTATCTGGATTAACGCGCGGAAGCCCGCGAGCATCGGCGTTTCGATGAAGCGAAAAACGACATAGGCCAGCAATACGCTCATGCCGACTGACGCGAGCATGACCGGAATGCTCTGCGCCTGATCGAGCCAGGGCAGCTTGGTGGCTACGATCCGCATTGGCTCGATCACCATCAGGTGGGTCAGGTAGAGCGAATAGGACATGCCGCCGAGCGCAAGCAGGGCTCGATTCCGACAGGCGAGGCCGGATGCTTCGGCCAAGAGTGCGGTCAAGAGAACTGCTGTGACGATGATGAGCGCCACAGCCGCTGGCGGCTCGTGCCACGCCACGCAGATCGTGACGACGCCGCCGGCAACGATCGCGGACACGACCTTCATTGTCCTGCGCAACGGAGGCATCCAGAGGCGGGCGGCAAGCCAAACATAGTAGAGAGCAATGCCGATCACGAAGAAGCCGGTCACCCTCCCCCCATAGGTCGAGCAGACCCGCCCGCATGGGGCAAAATGCTGAACCGCCTGTAAGAGCAGTAGCACAACCGCAGCGATCAGTGGCGCCCACCTCTTGCTTATCGCGAGCGCGACACCAAACAGCACGTAGAAAAACATTTCATAGTTGAGGGTCCAACCGACGCGCAGCACCGGCGGCTTGTCGGCCGGAACGAACAGAAGGCTCTCGAGCAAGTGCGGCCACGTATAGGGTGTAAAAATGAAGAAAACCGCAGTTGCGATCCAGTAGAGAGGCACCACTCGGACAAGGCGCTTGAGCAGGAACCCGGTGCTATCCTGGCGTGTCACATGGGTGATGATGAAACCGCTGATCGCGAAGAAGATGGACACGCCATAGAATTCAGTTGAGATGCCGCGGACGATCTGAAAATCGCTGTGGTAGAAACTCACTCCAAGCGCTGCCAAGCCTCTGAGCAATTGCAGATTGTAGATCATCCCGGCGCAGCCCCCGATGCGCCGAATGACGCGTTGAAATTGTTCCGCGTCGCAGTTTCGACAGCCTATGCAGATACCCTCTTCCTTCATGATGCATGACAACGCGGATCGCAATATCGCGGCCGATCGGGGCACTTGTCAGTGCAGGCCAACGCGACGCTCGGGCTTCGCCGACTCTGGATGCCGCGCGCAGGCGATCGCTGACAGAAGAGCCTCCGTGGCGATGCAGTGCTGATG
>NZ_JBFTZN010000230.1:0-9445 GCF_056406775.1 Allobosea sp. P1_A7 | reverse complement strand
CCTGTTGGCCGATCCTGCGGTTAAAAAGCGGCCGGGAATGCGGTCATCTAGCAAGTAGCGGACCGTTCCCGCTGTTCCCGATCATCGCAATCCAAATACCGGACGATGTGCATGGCTAGGCCGCTCATCACCATCGGTTTTAGGTTCCCTGCCTGCGCCCGGGGCTGGGAAGAGGACGTGGCTCATCGCGGTTCCGACATTGCCGAGCTGCCGGGTGAGGAGCWCGCTCACCAAATGCCCGGAGCGAGCCGCCATCGGACCCGCGCGGCGTAATCCGAATAGCCTGCAAGCTCGGCCTGGAGAATGCGATCCTCCGTGATGGCGCGATAGAGCAGGAATGGCAGGCTGACGATCACAATGAGCGCAGCCGCGAGCCACGATCCGAGTGCGGGTCCGCTTGCCACCATGATCAGAATCCCGGCGCTGTAGCCGGGATGGCGGACGAAGGCGTAGGGTCCCGTGGTGACGACGTGGTGACCACGGTCGGTCTGGATGCGAATGACCGAGGAGAAAAACCGGTTCACGCGCATGGCCCAAAGTGCCAGGGCGTAGCCGGCGGCGACCGTGAACAGGCACATGCCTTGCAGCCAGCCGGGCACGCTGTCGCTCCAATGGAAACGACCACGGTCGAGCCCGGCAACGATCCAATGCAGGAACAGGATGAGCGAGAACGCCTTCAACGCGGCCGGYGGCTTGTTGCCGCCCGGCCGCATGCGTTCGCCCAGCAGGTCCGGATCGAGCGCTGCGAAGGAAATGATCATCACGACGGCGAGGATCGCCAGATACGTCCAAAAACCGGGGATGGCGAGCGTGCCGGCGCTTGCGAACAACGCGGTCGCCGCAGCCACCACGAACAAGCCGGCCTGCAGGTAAGCCGAGATGGGCATCGGCTACTCCATCATTTCAGAGGAGCGGCAATGAAAGGTCCGCCACCAACCTGGCGCCAGCTGCCCCCCTCACCTCCCTTCGTCTCCCCTGGCGGACCTTGCCGGATCATCAGGCCGCTGGAGCCCAACCGTAGGTCGCAAGCACAGCCCCGTAGAAACAGCCGGACGCCGCGAGGACGAAGACGTGCCAGATGGCGTTCTGAAACGGAAGGCTCCGCCAGACGTGGAACAGGACGCCCACCGTGTAGAGAACGCCGCCCGCCAGCATGAGCCACAAGGTGACCGCCGGAAACTGCGCAACGCGCTCCCAGACGATCACGCCGCTCCAGCCGAGGCAGAGGTAGAGAACGATCGAAACGCGATCGAACCGGCCCGGCAGCGCAAGTTTGAGCAGGACGCCGGCAAGTGTCGCGACCCATACGGCAACCAATAGGGATTGCGCCACAACGGCTTGGCCGAGCTTCATCAGAAAGGGGGTGTAGGTACCGGCAATCAAGACGTAGATGGCTGAATGATCAAGGCGTCGCAGCAGCCATTTCATGGGCGACACCGGCCACATGTTGTAGAGGGCGGAAACACTGAGAACGGCAAGCAACGCGACGCTGTAGATCCCGACAGGAACCAGATCGGACAGCGAAGCCGTCGCGAGCACTCTCGCGATCAGAATGGCGACCGCACCCATGCCCAAGGCGATGCCAAGCACATGGACAGCTCCGTCAGCCCAAAGCTCGGCGCGGGTGTAATCGAAGCGACCATGCGTTGGTTGGCGCATGTCAGATTCCTTCATGCCTTGTCAGGAAATCGGGACAAATCGGCCTGCTCCATTTCCTATCGCCGGGACAAGCGCCTGACATTCAAGCGCACTTTCGATCGATACGCACGCAGGATTCCGATGGGAGGCGCCCTGCTGCGAGACTCGAAGTGCCGGCCGCGTGTCCAAGGCGCGAGCCGCTTGGGAAGGCCTGCGGCTCGCTCAGCCCGTCCCGGCGTCAACGTCCTTGCGCGGCTTGGTCGAGGGGAGCGCGCCGGCCCCTGGCGTTGCGTCATGGTTTGTCGAGCCCTGCGTCACATGGGGGCCTGCCGCCGGCATGGTCTTGTCGGGCTTCCCGACGGGCTTCTTGTCCGTGCCTTCAATCCTTGCACGGGCGCGGTCGAATTCGCTGTCTGGCTTCTTGGCGGGGGTCATCGAACAGTCCTCTTTGATCGCAGACGGATTTCGGCCGGCAGAGACGCGGTGAATCGCGGGCCACCGCTCCCGGGGAAGCGGAGGTAAACGCCGTGCATGCGGCGTTATTCCCTGTGCGATCGTTCGATGTGTTGTCGCGCCGGCAGATCGATCGACGCGGCCCTGTCTGGGCCTCGTTCGAGGCGATGCCAGGCCGGGTTCATCGGGTGTTCCGAGCCGCATCTGGTCTTAACCCGGCAGCGGCCCCGGATGTTCCGGGATGCTGCAATCGCAACGCAGCAAGCTGACGCAAGCCTGGGAAGCACGGGAAAGCTCGCTGCGCATCGAGCCGGCCCAAGCCCCCTCCTCCCGCCGGACTTTAGGCTCCAGGTTGCGAAGCTCGTGACGTTTGGCGAGCAGCCGCTTCGTCTCTCGGCGCTGCGCGAACGGACATGACAGCCCGGAGATGGAGACGCAGGCGCGCTGCGATGCGCCTATCCTTCTGTATTCTGGACGGTGCCCGCCTCAGGACGAGGCGGGCCTTGCGCAGCCGCTCGCTATTTGACGCGCTCGACAGTCCAGCCCGCCTGGCTGATCTCGGCTTGCGCCATCTGCGTGAGCGTGCCGTTGGTCGCCAGCACCGGAGCCTTTCCGTCGCCAGGGTTCACAGACGAGACCTTGCCGAACAGGCCCGCGACAGTCTCGGTCCAGGCGATCTCGTCGAGCGGGAACAGGGCCAGCAGACGGCCGTCCCTCAAGCGGTTCAGCGGGAAGCCGCCAACCCCGACGAACGGGCCGATGCCGAGAGCCTTGGCGTTGGACGCGAGCAGCAGGGCGCGGCTGCGCTGGAAATAGGCCTCTTCACGCGTCGTTGCCTCAGCCGCCTTCGCCACGAAGAGTGCGGTTCCGCCGACCTTGAGCGAGGCCAGGGCCTTTGTGATCAGCAGCAGGTCGGTCGGCGTATAGGATCGGTTCTGGACGAAGCGCTCCGCCAGTGCGCGCGAGACCTTCATGCGCGTCAGCATGCCGATCACCTGTTCCACGATCTGGGTCGAGGTGCGTTCGGCCAGAGTTGCCCGAACGCTATCGACGGTCGTCGTGGAACTGATGGCGACACCGGCGCCCCCCGGGATCGCCAGCATCATGCCCCTGACGGAAAGCCCGCCCATCGCGCTGGCTGCGGCAATGTCGTTCAGCTTGGCGGCCAGCGGCGGGAAATCGGTATAAGGATCGACGCCCAACTGGACGGCCAGCGCCCGTCGCGCTGCATCGACGCCCAGAAGGCTGCCGGCAATGCTGTCGCGGTTGGCGCCGGTGTTGGCGATGCCGGTTCCAATCCGGCTGAACATGTTGGCGACACCTGAAGCGGATTTCTTCAGCGTCTCCGCTGGCGAGGTGATGAGGTCGGCGCCGAAGCGCAGGGGAGCAGCGGCTTGCCGCTCGAGCGACTTCACGAAAACATCCGATGCGGACATTTCGTTCAGCTTGCGAAGGGCCGACAATTCGCGGATCCGCTCACGCATCAATCCTTCGCCGGCTATGTCAAAAGTGCCGAATGCGGTCTTGAGCACAAAGAGCCGCAGCAGGCCGTCGCTGTGCACCTCGGGGTCGACGCGATAATTCGGACCGGAGGCCTGCGCGCCAAGCACTGAAGCAGCGCTGACCGTTGGCGGGGTTTCGAAGGCAGCGGCGAGGCCTGATCCGAAGACGGTCAGAACAAGCCCGAGGAGAGCGCCAAACGGCCTGGCGCCGCGCCGCAAAGCGCGCCCCTGGGCCAATCCGAAACCAATAGCCAGACGCATGAAAAGGCCCCCCGGAGCGATTGCTCGACGGCGACATTACGCACGTCCTGCCCATGCCCGTCGAGACCGTGGGCACCAACGCCACAGGTGTCGAGGATGGGCCTCGAAGCGGTGGTCCGCGGGCTGAAGGCCCAGCTTGCCGGGAGATTGCAGTCGCCGGGCCAGACCTGGCGCAAGTTCTGGCCAATGCTGGCGACGGCGAAGACGAATAGCGGCGGGGCAGCGGACATACCAAGGAGACGTTTGATCCGTCTGCTCGGCCTCTTTACGACGCCGCATCAAGGAAAGGCAGATTTACCTCAGCGCGCAATCCGCTACGATCACAAGCTAGGAAAGTCGCCGGGATACTGGTCTTGCTCTTGCGCTCTGCCGTCGTTTTTCTGCTCTTGTTCCCGCAACCAATCCGGGCGGACGATGAAGCCGAGCAACGGTTGGGAAGGGCAATAGATCGGGCGAAGCAAGAAGCGGCAACTCTGATCAAGAATGTCCTCCGCGACCATGTCCTGGATCAGCAGCCCTGTATCTTTGCGAAACAATGGTCCAGTCGCGCTGTCTATGTGACCTTGGCCCAACAGTATCTTGGCTTGAGCTTTTATGCAGACGTCAGCGCGCCTCACACCGGCACCGCGCCTTCTGACATTATCGACCCCGCCGGGCTGACACGGGGCCATTTCTGCTCCGAAGCCGAAGCCAATGAAATGTGGAGCCAACGACTGGCTAACCTTAGAAGAAGAGCGCCTCCAGCCGACACTGAACAGAGCTATCAGCAGCCTGCGATCAGCATAAGGCGCGTTGATATCTCAATGCCTGTCTTCGATGCCCGCTACAGCACTGCCATTGTCGTCGTTTCGTCGATGGAGCGATCTGCCAGAGTGCAAATTGATAAAGTCAAGCAGTCAATCCCAACGGGATTCGGACAATCATTCGTCTATCGCAAGGATAGCGGAGAGTGGACCCTGATCCACTCCACGCTAGATTATACCATTAACTGAGTCGGCTTTACCTGTTTCGATCAGTGGGGAGCGGACCTCGCAATTGACGTAGGCCGCCCAACTTGGCCTTTTCTGGCTGATCGTTTCGTGAGGCTCGCTCCTATGGCCAAGCGCCCCATACCTCATCCTACGCTCTCAACCGCTCGCCTGCGCTTGCGCCAGTTTCGCGCCGATGATGCGGACGAGATGCACACGTGCTTCGCCGATCCCGAGACAATGCGCTTCTGGAACCAGCCCGTTTATACAAAGCGCGTCGAAACCGAGCGCTCGGTGCGCAATTTCATCGATTGCACGCCATCCTACTATCGATTTTGGGCGGTGGCCGACGGAGCAAATGATCGATGCCTGGGGCTGGTCAATTACCACGATGGTCACATTCGGAGCAGGCGCGCCAGCATTGGCTATATGATTAACCCCACTCGGCATCGGCAGGGTCTGGCCGCAGAGGCAGTTACGGCCATGCTTGACTTCTGTTTAGCCGAACTTGGCCTGCACCGCATTCAAGCCTTTATCCATCCGGACAACAGCGCCTCGATCGGGCTGGTCGAGAAACTGGGCTTCAGCCGCGAAGGGGTGCTGCGAGATAATCTGCGTGTGGGTGATGTTTGGCGGAACGATCTGCTCTACGCGCTCCTTTCTACCGAGTGGCGCAATTGATGACGTGCGTAAGCGATGACGTGCGTATGGTGATGCCGAAGATCGGTTGATTGTTCCGGCCTGCTCCATGCCCGAATCGAGGTCCGCAATGGGGCGCCAGCCGCCGCTGTCCACCCCGTCTGCGCGTGCCCGGTTCCGGGCCCGGCGCCAACATCCGCTCCTGCCGCGAGGCCTCGAGGCGGTGGTCAGCGGGCTGAAGGCCCGGCTTGCCGGGAGATTGCAGTCRCCGGGCCAGACCTGGCGCAAAATCTGGCCAATGCTGGCGACGGCGAAGACGAATAGCGGCGGGGTTGGCGTATCCGCCTCTGCTGTTTCAGGAGCGGATCGTAGCTCTGCCTGAAAGTTCAGGCTGAAATGGTGATGGCGACCTTTCCGCGATGCTGCCCGCTGCGCAGCCGGTCGAACGCGTCCTGCGCCGCCTCGAAGGCAAGAATCTCGTCGATGAGCGGCTTGACCCCAGTCGCCATCGCGGCTTTCAGATCGGCGACAGAACCAACGTAAACTCCGCGGAGATCGATAGCCTTCATCAGGATTGCGCCGGTGTTGATCTCGCCCGCGACGCCGGTGAGAACGCCAACGAGCGCAATTTCGCCCCCGGGCCGAGCTGCCAACAGCGCCTGGTTCAAGGTCCCGGAGCCGCCAACCTCGACCACGAAGTCGACGCCCTCTCCGCCCGCCATGCCTGCGGCAACCTCCCCCCAATTCGCTGTGGTGCGGTAGTTGATCGTTGCTTCCGCGCCCAGCTTGCGGGCCCAGGCCAACTTCTCGTCGGAACTGGAGGTGACGATCACACGTGCCCCAGCGGCTCGGGCGAACTGCAGCGCGAAGGTCGACACGCCGCCGGTGCCTTGGATCAGAACGCTATCACCGGGGCGCAAGCCGCGRCCGCCGAACAGGCAGTTCCAGGCCGTAACGCCCGCGCAAGGGTATGCCGCAGCCTCTTCGAAGCTCCAGGCATCAGGGAATGGGACCGCAGCGGCAGCCGGCAGGACGATCTGCTCGGCGAGCACGCCATCAACGAATCCGCCGCCGAGTGAGGACGCCTGCTTGCGGGCCGAGAACGAGCCGTCCAGCCAGCCAGGCATGAAGCCGAGCACGACGCGCTCGCCAATCCGATCGCGAGACACGCCATCGCCAACTTGGGTCACGATGCCGGCGCCGTCGGAAAGCGGGACGAGATCGTGCTTCTGGTCCCCAGGATAGCGTCCTTCCCTGACGATCAGATCCCGATAGTTGAGCGTGGCCGCCTTGAGATCGACGAGCACCTCTCCTGGGCCCGCCGTCGGTGCGACGTCCTCGTGCAGCGTCAGCGGGGCGTTCGTTCCGTTCATTCGATAAGCGCGCAATGCCGTCTCCTTGGTCTGTGTTGGCGCGCTAGACCTAGGCAGGTAAGGACATATTCGTAAGTACGATCAAAAGGCACATGTACTATCATGAATGATACTGTCAGACAGGCCCGCCGCAAGGCGACCCGGACGGGCTGCGCAGTCGAGGCGACCCTCAGCGTCATGGGTGGAATCTGGAAGCCCGTGCTGGTGTTCCACCTTCTCCAGGGACGATTGCGCTTCAATGCGCTGTGCCGCCTGACGCCGAACGCGACGCCCCGGATGGTGACGATCCAACTCCGCGAGCTCGAGGCCGACAGCGTCGTATGCCGCACCGTCTACCCCGAGGTGCCGCCGCGCGTTGAATACGAACTGAGCGAGTTTGGCCGCACGCTGGAACCCGTTCTGATCAGCTTGCGAAACTGGGGCGAAGCTTTGCAGGCCAGGGACCAAACCGAAGCGGCACGGAGCTGCCCTCCGCGGTGAGGGCGCATTCGGTCGAGGCGGTATCGAGCCATCGTTGAGCGGGCGCTGACATCGCGAATGTCGGAGTTGGCCCATAGCGGACGCTCTTGCGAACGTCGCAACCCCGATGCCATGCTTCCCGACTAGACGCCTGCGGGAGTGAATCGAGGATGCACAGCGGCTCATGCCTTTGTGGTGCGGTCACCTTAACAGTGGCTGACAGTCTGCCAAATCCTAACTTCTGCCATTGTCGTATGTGCCGCAAGCACTCGGGCCACCACTTCGCGTCCACTGATGTGCCTAGGACTGCCTTGACGATTGTCGGCGAGGAGAAGCTGACGTGGTTTCAATCGTCGGAGAACGTCCGACGCGGCTTCTGCTCGGCATGCGGATCGTCTCTCTTCTGGGATCGGTCGGATCGGGGTTGGATCGCCGTGGCAATGGGTGCTTTCGACGGACCGACCGAGACCACTGCAAATCTGCATATCTACGTCGCCGACAAGGGGGACTACTACGAGATCGCAGACGGCCTGCCGCAATACGACACTGTTCCACCGCGCGACTGAGGTGTTGAGAGCGAACGTCCGGTCGCCGGCCGACGCTGCCCAACCGTCTGCGAATGCCCGCTTCCAGGCAAGGCGCCGACATCCGCTCCTGGCGCGAGGCCGTCTGGAGGCGGCCCAGCGCCCTTGCGGGCCGAGATTTGTGGCAAGCCGATCGTGCCGATCGGCTCGAACTCGTCCGTCACGCACGAAATCGATCATGCGCCGTCAGCCGCAGGGTCAGCGGCTCGGCGTCTTCCCAGCCATAGATGTCGGTGCGGAGATAACGGAGTTCCTCGTCATGGAGCTCTTCGTCGATTTCGATCCACCAGGCTCTCGGCCGTCCGTCGCTCCCATCCGACCATCGATAGCCTCTCCCCTTGAGGTGATCCTTCATGTCGAAGGGGGCATTTTCCGCGTAGATGCGGATTCTGCTGCGCGCGCTCGATCGCAACAGCTCGGCGAACGGTCGCGTTCCACTGGCTCCCACCGGCCTCGCCAGGACCTCCAGGAGGGCATTGCAGTCATCCGTTGCGCGGTGGCCCTCGTGGAACAGCCCGGACTGTCCGACGAGATATCCCAGCTTGTTGCCTTCAAAGCCTAAGTCGGCCCAGCTAATTTCCCTGACGGAGCAGGCCCAGGCTTTTGAGGCGAAGATTGGCGACAACCGCTCGCAGAACGGGCGATCGAACCCGGCATTATGGGCGATGACGAGATCGGCAGGTTCGATGAAGGCATCGAGCGTCGCGATATCGATGGCGTGACCGGCGACCATCTCGTCGGTGATGCCGGTCAGCCGCGTAATTTCCGCGGGGATGGGCACCGATGGCTGGCGTAAGCCGCCGTAGATGCCAACGACATCCCCGATCGCTCCCTCGTCGTCATAGGTGAAACCAACGGCGCCAATTTCGATGATCTCGTCCCGCGCGTGCTGCAGGCCCGTCGTCTCCGTATCGACCAGCACCGCGAGGTTCGGGAAGGCGCTCTGCGCGCGCGGGACGATGGGGCGAGGCACGAGCTTTCGCAGCACCTTGAACCGGCCGGTCTGTTCCAGCCTTCGGGCAGCCTCTTCATCATCGCCGCCGGGCGACAGCGGCACGGTCTCGAGCCTGCGCCTTCTCGGTGCCGGTCGTGGCGTCTGCCGGTAGCCCGGTGCGTCATCGAACAGATCAAATTGTGAGGATGCCATCTTCATGCCGCGACTCTAGCCGTCTTCTTCGCCGCCGACTGCCCACCAGTCGTTCACCAGGATATAAAACCTGGTGACAGCGAGCCATCGGGCCTCGCAAGACCCGGTCCAATGTCCACCGCATTCGCTGATCGAACTGCGGCGTCGCTCCGTGCGCATCTGGTCGCAGCCAATCAACCTCTGGCACCAACGTGGCGCCCGGCCGCTCCCTATCTCCTCCCGCCATGACGAGAGTGAGGCGAAGGCGTCGATCGCACGCCCGCTGCATTGCCCCGACCTGAGAAGCAAAGGGACGCTCAGCGTACATCGAGCCTGCACAAGCCCCCTGCTCTGCCCAGAACTTCAGGCTGCCCGCGCCCCTGAACGGACGGCTATCTCACGCGCCGCGGCCGTCCCGGCCGCTTCGTCCCCTCGCCTGGCA